>JAAYWY010000051.1 GCA_012516165.1 Bacillota bacterium | reverse complement strand
GGTGAGTAGTAATATAACGAAGTTCATAGCCATATTAATTACTATTAAAATATCCAGGTAGACGTACCGCATTTGCCTCACCTCCTGGCAAATATGCCTACTTCTACCTTAACATGTTTATGTGCCATCTCCAGAAAATAGCACAACAACATTATACCGGTCTATACTTCCAAAAAATGTCATATGGCGTCTGTCCTAGCCAAAATAAAAAAGCTATGCCATAAGCATAGCCGGGGCCGGAATCAGGGTTATTTGCGCCGGAGAAAAGGGGGAATATCTAACTCATCGTTTCCAAAAGAACGTAATTCCAGGTTGCGAAGAAGTTTTTCGCTCTCTTTATCTCGGTGACTAGGACGTGGTTCAAAACCGGTAGCAATAACGGTAACTTTCACTTCGTCCTCCATAGACTCATCAATAACAGCACCAAAGATAATATTGGCTTCAGGATCAGCAGCTTCAGCTATAATAGCTGCCGCTTCGTTAACTTCAAAAAGGCCTAAATCAGTTCCTCCAGTAATATTAAGAAGGACTCCCTTGGCACCGTCGATGGATGTTTCCAGCAGTGGACTAGCAATAGCCATTCTGGCTGCTTCTACCGCCCGATTATCACCATTGGCTCGACCAATACCCATGAGGGCAGAACCTGTATCTGACATAATAGTCTTGACATCAGCAAAATCTAAATTAATCAAGCCCGGGACAGCTATTAAATCAGAAATACCTTGTACGCCCTGACGCAGTACGTCGTCGGCAATGCGAAAAGCATCCAAAATAGACGTCCGTTTTTCTACCACTTGCAGCAGTCGGTCATTAGGTATGATGATTAAAGTATCTACTTTCTCTTTTAAGTCATTAGTACCTTTTTCCGCTTGACCCATGCGACGCCGTCCTTCAAAAGCAAACGGCTTGGTCACTACCCCCACCGTAAGTGCTCCCACTTCTTTGGCTACTTCAGCCACAATAGGACTGGCCCCTGTACCAGTACCGCCTCCCATACCAGCAGTAACAAATACCATATCGGCTCCCTTGAGAGCCTCCTGGAGCACGTCTCGGCTCTCTTCAGCTGCTTTTTTGCCAATATCAGGGTTAGCACCAGCTCCTAAACCCCGCGTAATTTTCTCGCCAATTTGTATCTTGCGGTTATCTTGAGATAAAAGGAGCTGCTGGGCGTCAGTATTAACAGCAATAAACTCTACTCCTTTAAGACCAGAGGCAATCATGCGATTAACAGCATTATTGCCACCACCACCTACGCCAATAACTTTTATATCAGCAAAACGATCGGTGTCGATTTCAAATTCCAGCATTTGTTGGCGCCCTCCTCGCTCTTGTGAAGCCCATTCATACAAGACTATCATTCAACAGCGAGGCATAAATTCCCTTTTTTTTGTAACAATTTTTCTCTACCGTTTTAGTCCCACTAAGCTTAGTACTATTGACCTACGTTCGACTTTAATCTAACGAAAATATTTAACGTAAAGTTGCACTACTTTGGAGCAGTTCTATCCTCCTTAAAGTACTGGGATGGGTATACGCAAACCACTCTATAAAGGCGGGCGGTACAATATCAGAGCGATTTGATCGGGCTAATCTCAACTGTAAAGC
>JAAYWY010000050.1 GCA_012516165.1 Bacillota bacterium | reverse complement strand
TCAATTAATGGTGGAAAACCGCGGTCAAGGCAGGCATAAATTTCCGTTTAAGGACACATCTTTAATAATAAACTTTAATCCCATTAACAGTGAGACCGAGATGGGTACGGTAGCTATTATCCATGAATCTACTAAATCACAATGTATAGATCAAGAGCTCGCTGTGACCGAAAATCTACTTAAGGAAATCAATGTGTTTCTCGAATCTTCATTTGATGGTATTTTAGTAACCGATAAACGGGGAAGGGTAATTAGAATCAATTCGGCTTGGGAAAAAATGTTTTCTATTTCCCGCAAAGATGTACTGGGTAAAACTACGCAAGAGCTTATAAAAAGAGGGGTCTATGAGCAGTCGGCAGCTCAAAAAGCAGTGGAGACAGGTAAAGTAGCCACCGTAATGTTTGAGAACAGGGGCCGAAAAATAATTGCTACCGGCAACCCGGTCTATGATGGCGATGGGCAGCTGACTTCTGCCGTGGTAAACGTTAGGGACATCACCGAACTAGAAAACTTAAGACAGCAGTTAGAACGTCAGCAAAAGTTGGCGGAACGGTATTCCAACGAGATAAAAGAAATGCGGCGCCAACAACAGCAGTATTCAGATATTATCTGTCAAAGCAAAGAGATGCGGCAGGTAATGGATATGGTTTCCAGGGTGGCCGAGGTGGATGCCACTGTTTTGGTGACAGGGGAATCGGGTGTGGGTAAGGAAGTGGTGGTTCGCTATATCCACCGGCTGAGCCACCGGAAAGATGGGCCTTTGGTAAAGATAAATTGCGGGGCCATACCGCCCTCGCTGATAGAGTCAGAAATGTTTGGCTATGAACCAGGTGCATTCACCGGTGCTAGAAAGCAAGGAAAAATGGGGTTATTTGAACTGGCCAACGGGGGCACGTTATTTCTCGATGAAATCGGGGAAGTAAATTTGGATATGCAGGTGAAACTGCTTCGGGCTATCCAGGACAGAGAGATAATCAAGATTGGCAGCGTCAAACCTATACAAATAGACACCAGAATTATTGCAGCTACTAACCGTGATCTGAAAAAAATGATAAAAGAAGGCAAGTTTCGAGAAGATTTATTTTACCGGCTTAATGTTATCAATATCCATATTCAGCCGTTACGCTGCCGCAAAGATGATATTGCCCCGTTACTTCGTTATTTCCTCCGCAAATATAATGCTAAATACGGCAAGAGCAAGAGATTTTCTAACCAGACAGTTAACGTTCTGATTGATTATAGTTGGCCAGGCAATATCCGAGAATTGGAAAATCTAGTGGAAAACCTGGTGGTATTGGTAACCGGAGAAGAAATATTGCCAGAACATCTCCCAGAGTACTGCTTTCAATCTATTCACAGCGAGGAACAGGTTTTTGTGAAGGGTATTTTACTGCTAAAGACGGCCAAAAGGATGCTGGAAAAGCAACTTTTGACCAATGCCCAGGAGAAATACCAAACTACCCGCGAGATCGCCCAAGCCTTGGAAGTAAATCAGTCTACAGTGGTACGAAAACTTAACGCTTTTACCCAATCATAGGGAGATTGATTACAGCAAAAAGGCATCTTGCGATGCCAAATGGCATCAAGAGACCAAAAGCGGCAAATTAAAGAAAAAAGCGAATATATTCTCATATGGTTAGCCCTGCTGATGTCTAAAAGCATCAGCAGGGCTTCTTCTTGTGGCAAGAAATATAGGGCTTAAATCTATCTAAAAACATCGGCAAAGCCTGTAATTTCACGGATGGGCGCTAGATTATATTTTCAATCTGATCTGCTTGGCACAGAAGTTGCTGTATATATAGCAAGGGAAATAAAAGTAAATCAAAGAGGAGGGAGGTAAATTAATGAATAAGTGGCAGGAAATGTATAAAGAAAAACTTACAACACCCAGCGAGATAGTGAAGCATTTTAAGTCTGGAGATTTTTGTATCAGTAATGGTCAGGTGACAGAGCCGATTGCTATTTTAGATGCATTGGCAGACAGGGCTAAGCAGGAAAACCTTACCGGCATTACGCACTACAACCTGCTACCTTTAAGACAGCAAAAATATATGGAACCGGGTATGGAAAAACACATTAGGCATATTTCTTTGTTTGTTAGTGGTTATGACCGTGAACCTATTTGGGAGGGCAGAGCAGATTATCTTCCCAGTTTTTATGGGTCATTACCCAAAATGTTCCAAGAGTTATTTCCCGCCCCTGATGTGTTCTATTGTACGGTCTCCCCAATGGATAAACACGGTTACTTTAGCTTTGGTACAGCTGCTGACTTAGGGGAACTTCGGCGAAGGGCCAAGAAGATCTTGCTAGAGGTTAATCCCACCATGCCTCGGACCCACGGGCAGTGCTTTGTACACATTTCCGAAGTTACGGCGTTGATTGAAAACAACGAGCCTATTACCGAGGTACCGCCACCGCGGATTTCAGACAAAGATAAGGCAATCGGGGGAATGATCGCTGAAGAAATTCCCAATGGTGCTACCTTACAGCTCGGCATTGGCGGTATTCCTAATGCGGTAGCTGGGGCCTTGCTAGATAAAAAGGATCTAGGCGTTCATAGTGAGATGTTTTGCGATAGCATGGTAGATCTTTACCATGCCGGGGTTATAACCAATGGTTGCAAGAAGATCAACAAGGGCAAATTTGTGGCGACTTTCACTTTTGGTGCTCGTAGCACTTATGATTTTATCGATGATAACCCGACAGTGGAATTTTATCCGGTCGATTATGTTAATGATCCTTACGTGATAGCTCAAAACGATAATGTGATTTCTATTAACTCCTGTATGGAAATTGACCTGTTTGGGCAGATCTGCTCTGAGTCTATTGGACCTAAGAACTTTAGCGGTATTGGCGGGCAGTTGGACTTTGTCCGGGGTGCCATGGCTTCCAAGGGTGGTAAATCTTTCATTGCCTTTAGCTCGACAGCTAAAAAGGATACCATCTCGAAAATCAAGCCAGTGCTTACCACTGGGGCAGTGGTTTCCACCACCAGAAACGATGTGGATTATGTGGTAACGGAATATGGTATCGCCCGGCTTCGGGGTCTAACTTGCAGCCAGAGAGCAAAAGAGCTGATACGACTAGCTCATCCCAAGTTCCGGGAGGAGCTTACTCAGGCGGCCAAAGAGATGCATATTATTCCCTAGAAGTTGAGCAGGGCAAAGTAACCTGGTATTTCGCGTATGGAGAAACGAAAAATTAACGCTAGTTCCAAAAAAAATAATATTAAAGGGAGGCACATAAATATGGCTTTAAAGACCAAAGAGCAGTTTCAGGAAAGTATTCGTAATCGTAAGCCTATGAATGTATGGTTTTTAGGTGAAAAAGTAGAAGACGTTACCACTTTTCCACCTTTGGCAGCCAGTTTTAATGCTATTTCCAAAGTTTATGAACTGCACAATGACCCCCGTTGGCAAGACTTATTGTTGGTGGATTCTGACCTTACCGGTGGCAAGGTAAGTATTTATACGGCACCACTTCGCTCGGCAGCACAGGCAAATCAAAAAACCCAGGCTGCCCGTGCTCTGGCCGAAGTAATCGGTTGCTGCACTCACCGCTGCACAGGTTCCGAAGCGTTTGCTGGTTTAGGACCAGTAACTTATGACATGGATCAGGAGTTAGGCACTGATTACTACAAACGTTTTACTAATTTTATGAAGTATGTTCAGGAAAACGATTTAAGTTGTACCGCCACCGTTACCGATGCTAAAGGCCTACGTACTTTACCGCCCCATAAACAGCCCGATAAAGATGTTTATGTGCATATCGATGAATACCGGGACGATGGGATTGTTATTAGCGGCTTCAAGACCAACCAGACGGGTATTCTCTTTGCTCACGAAGTGGTTATTGTGCCCACCACAGCCATGAAAGAAGAAGACAAAGATTTTGCCGTGGCTTGTGCTGTGCCCGCCGATGCTCCTGGCATGACCTTTGTACTGGGGCGTACACCTCAGGATAAACGTTTCTTCGAGTGTGGAGGAGACATAGAAGGTATTGACTTGGGTAAATGCTATGCTGACCACCAAACTTTTGTTTATTTTGATCATGTGTTTGTGCCGAAAGAAAGAGTTTTTATGGCTGGCGAATGGCAGTATGCTGGTCGACTGCTCAACTACTTTACAGCTGTACACCGCTTGACAGCCGGTGGCTGTAAAGCTGGAGGAACCACCGCCTTAACCGGTGCAGCCAGCTTAATATCGGAGATGATCGGGGTCGATAGGGCTGGTCATATTAGAGAAAAACTGACCGAAATGATTATGATAGCAGAATTGGTCTATGGTCTCTCCGTTGCAGCTGGAACGTTGGGCTTTACCCATCCCAGCGGCTTTTGGGTCCCGAACCCACTAATGGCTCACACCTGTAAATGGAATTGTACCTGGGTGCCGTTTGATGCTGTGCGCTATGCCCGGGAAATCATTGCTGGTACCGGCGAAACAGCTCCTTCCGAAATTGACATGCGTAATCCGGAGATTGGAGAGCTTTGTCAGCGGGAATTTAATCCTGGCAATCCTAAATATACGGCCTTTGACCGCTTGAGAGCTACTCGCTTTATTGAACACATGGCCCGCGGTTCTAACTGGACAGCCATGGCCCTCCACGGCGGTGGCAATCCTGAGGCTTCCCGACTAATGGCCATGCGCTTTACCGACTGGAAACACGTACAGGATATTGTCCGCGTAGCCACTGGCATGATTACAGATGAGACCCAGGTGGATAAAATCATCACTGAAATTGGCCAACGTCGTGGCAGTATCGACTCTTTGTTGGATCTGCCGGTGGTAGATAAATAAGTTGTCCCTTCTCTTTAGGTGCCGCAACATAAGTTGCGGCACCTTTTTAAGTGTGTCAACGGCTAGATATACAATAATGAATGTTTGCGATGGCTTGACAACACGCCAAAAATTTAGTAAAGTGGACTTCAAAGACTAAAGGCGATGCTGGGGAAGAGTAGGTAGAAGATAGGCTTAAGCGAGCCGGGTAAGGTGCAAGCCGGTGCCTTGACGCTGCTGAACATGGCCCCAAAGCTGCGGGTGGAAACCTATAGGGAGTACACTTAGCCGGTTTGCAGGGCAACCGTTATCTTGCCGGGGTATAGATCAATCTGTACCTTTAGAGGCGTAGGTCGTGAGGCCTGCGCGAATCGGGGTGGTACCGCAAGCGACCCTTGCCCCTGGATTGTCCAGGAGCAAGGGTTTTTTGTTTGCAAGGTATGCAATACTAATTCAGGAGGGATGAGAATTGACCGACCAAAAAACCTTTTATATCACAACCCCTATTTATTATCCCAGTGATAAACTGCATATCGGCCACGCTTATACCGAGGTGGCGGCCGATGCCTTGGCCCGTTTTAAACGCCATCAAGGTTATGATGTGATGTTCCTTACTGGTTCCGACGAACATGGCCAAAAGATCCAGCGTATTGCCAAAGAACGGGGTGTTACCCCCCAAGAATATGTGGACAAAATTGTTGATGGTTTCCAGCACCTGTGGCAGACGCTGGATATAAGTTACGATGATTTTATCCGCACCACGGAAGAACGACACATTAAAGCAGTGCAGGCTATTTTTCAGCGTCTCTATGATAGTGGTGACATTTACAAGTCAGAGTATGAGGGATGGTACTGTGTACCCTGCGAATCTTTTTGGACCGAACATCAGATAACTGAGGAACATATTTGCCCTGACTGTGGTCGACCAGTGGAGCTGGTTAAGGAAGAAAGCTACTTCTTCCGTCTGTCGCGTTATGCTGACCGCTGGCTGAAATATGTGGAGGACAATCCAGAGTTTATCCAGCCTACTTCGCGCCGCAATGAGATGATCAGTTTTGTCAAACAGGGCCTGGAGGATCTATGCGTTTCCCGAACCACGTTTGATTGGGGTATTCCGGTGCCTTTTGATCCGAAGCACGTTATTTACGTATGGATCGATGCTTTGGCTAATTATATTACAGCCCTTGGTTTTCCTTTGGAGGACCAGAGCAAGTTCGAGCGCTATTGGCCTGCCGATTTGCATCTGGTGGGCAAGGAAATTGTGCGATTTCATACCATTATTTGGCCTATAATGCTCATGGCGTTGGGTTTACCGCTGCCGAAAAAGGTATTTGGGCACGGATGGCTAATATTAGAAAGTGGGAAGATGTCCAAATCTAAGGGTAATGTGGTGGACCCACTGGTGTTGGTAGATAAGTATGGGGTAGATGCTATTCGCTACTTTCTACTTAGGGAGATTCCCTTTGGTGCCGACGGCTACTACTCCGAAGACGCTTTGATCAAACGCATTAATTCTGATCTAGCCAATGACTTGGGGAATCTTATTTACCGTACACTAACTATGATGAACAAATATTTTGGTGGGGTGGTGCCAGCGCCAGGGTCGGAGGTGGCACCGGATGATGAACTTAAGAGAGTAGCCCAGGAAGCGGTGACCAATGCCCAGGCTGCTATGGACCGTTTGGAGATCAGCACAGCGTTGGAAGCCATTTGGGATTTGGTGAAACGGGCTAACAAATATATCGATGAAACAGCGCCGTGGACTTTGGCCAAAAATGGTGAGATGGAACGCTTGGCCACAGTGATGTATAATTTAGCGGAAGTGGGAAGAATTTTAGCGGTATTGTTAGTACCCTATTTAACCACTACACCAGGACGCATCTGGGAGCAACTGGGTTTAACGGGGAGCCCTGCTGATGTAGGATGGGACGCAGCTAAAAAATGGGGTCTTTTAACTCCCGGAGTAAAAACGCATCGTGGTGCACCTTTGTTTCCACGTATTGACCTTGAAAAGGAGGAACAAACAGTGGAAGAACAAAAACAACCAGCAGCAGAAGCCTCAAAGCCGGAAGCTAAGTCGGCACAGCAAGACAAGATCAGTTATGATGAGTTTGCCAAAGTTCAACTTAAAGTGGCGGAAGTTCTCGTGGCCGAGCAGGTGCCAAAATCTAAGAAACTTATCCGGCTAGAAGTAGCTATTGGTGAGGAACGCCGTCAAATTGTGGCTGGGATTGGAAAATCCTACTCCCCCGAGGAACTGATAGGCAAAAAGATTGTGGTCGTGACTAATCTGCAACCCGTGAAACTTATGGGGTTGGAGTCCAACGGCATGTTGCTGGCGGCTAGTTTCCCCGGTGAAGGCGAAGATAGGGCGATCTCCCTTTTGACCGTGGACCGTCCAATCGACAGTGGGGCCTCCATACGCTAAAAACTACAACAAGCTGCTGCCTTTTTCGGTAGAAACCGGGAAAGGCAGCAGCTTTCTAAGGAGTGATAATATGCTCATTGATAGCCATGCCCATCTGCAGGATCCGCTGCTGCTATCTGAAGTGGAAGATATTCTTGACCGAGCACTTAAGGTTGGTGTGCAAGCAATTATCTGTCCGGGTTACGATCTACCATCGTCGCGCCAGGCTATAAAACTAGCTGAAAACTATCCTTCCATATGGGCGGCCGTCGGTTTTCATCCGGAAAATATCGCCAATGTAGACGAAAACTCCTTAACCGAACTTAAGGATATGGCTCAACATCCTCAGGTGGTGGCCATAGGCGAAATAGGCCTTGATTATGTAAATGGCGTGCCTGATAGAGAAAGGCAAAAAACCATTTTCCGGCGGCAGTTAAAATTGGCTGCAGAGCTAGAGCTACCTGCTATTATTCATAACCGGGAATCTCATGCCGATCTTTTGGCAACTATCCAGGACATAGGTCCACTGCCACAAGGCGGCGTTATGCACTGCTTTTCCGGTAGCAGTGAGCTGGCTAAAGAGTGTGTTAAATTGGGCTACTATATTTCTTACGCTGGACCAGTGACATTCAAAAATGCACGCCGCTTGCCGGAAACAGTAGCTTATGTCCCGCTAGATCGGCTGTTATGTGAGACCGACAGCCCCTATCTTTCCCCTGAACCTTACCGGGGAAAAAGAAACGAGCCAGCGCGGGTGATCCACGTGGCTGCTAAGTTAGCCGAAATATTAGGCCGAGAGTTAGAGGAGTTAGCGCCGATCCTGACAGCTAATACCAAACGTCTGTTTCACCGCCTAAAATAGTTATTGGCCAGCCCTGCACTTCTAGCTAAGGCCTGGCAGTAGCAAAATGAGAAGCAGGCCTAACACGGCTCCGACCATGGCGCCAAAGGTGGATGCGTGGCCGCCGCTACTTAATTCATGGGCTTCAGGCAGTAGCTCATCAAAGGTAATATAAAGCATAGCTCCGGCGGCTAGTCCCAGCGCCAGGGACAACATACGAGGGGAAACTGTTCCCAACGCGGCTCCCATTAAAGCGCCGAGGCCCATGGGTACACCGGCTAAGCAGCTCCATAATAAAATGTGCCGATCATCAATACAGGCAGCTTTCATGGGACCGCCCATGGCCATGCCTTCGGGCACGTTTTGAATAGCAATGATAATAGCCAAGCCCAGTCCTAAGTGTTCGGACACAGCGTAGCCAGCGCCAATAGCCAATCCTTCAGGGAGATTGTGCATGGCAATACCAAGTCCCAGCAGAAGGCTGCTTTGCAAAAAGCGGCTGTGGCGATCGTTACAACCTAAAGATAAGAAATGGGAGTGGGGTAAATATAAGTCTAGCAGAAGTAGCAAAGCTATTCCCAGCGATAGACCAACTAAAGAGGTTGGAATGCCGCCTAAGCGGAGTGCTTCTGGAAACAAATCAGCAAAGACAACGGAAAGCATGACCCCACCAGAAAATGCCAACACAAATCCCAACGTAGAATCACGGCGGTTACCAGCAATAATACTTATTAGCCCACCGAGACCGGTGCCTACTACCCCTGCCAAGGTGCCAATAATAGTAACTGTAGTTACATAGGACATAATACATCCCCATCTGAAAATGATTCTATCTATCAGTCACAATTAGTTTAGCCCTGAGCTTGTCCTTTGTCAAGGCAAAATAAGGCTCCAGGCCTATTTTATCGGCCTGACAAAGTTAATACCAATAATTATATTATGGTATTATGATAAAAGATGATATACTCAAGATAGAGGATTAGCGAAAGGAAGTGAGGCCGGATGCAGACGCTACCGGTAGAAGTGCATGGTGTGGCGGTAGACAGCAATGGTAATAACATGGTGATTCTGCGGGAAACCGAAGGAGGAAAGTTTCTACCCATCGTCGTCGGCCCCTTCGAAGCTCAAGTGATTCTCCTTTACCTTCAAGGATTAACCCCAGAGAGACCTTTGACCCACCACCTCATGGTGGAATTTTGCCGCCGGGTAGGTGCTAAGGTAGAGCAAGTTACAATTACCGATCTTAGAAACGAAGTATTTTATGCAGATGTTGAGATAAGCATTAACGGCGATAGATTTGTACTGGATGCTCGTCCCAGCGATGCTATTGCCTTGGCGCTAGCTTTTAAAGCACCCATGGCCATGCATTTTAAGTTAGTAGAATTTACCATTGATCCGGAGCAGATCAACACTTTGCCGGAACAATAACTTGTTTGGGTAAAAAGCCAATGGCCGTTCCCTATAAAGGAGCGGCCATTGGCTTTTTGTATTGGCTCAGGCTGACCACGCAAAGTTAAAATATAAATTATATCACTTGACTTATAGGCAGTCAAGAGATATAATTTAATATAGTGGTCTTAATTTAACCATTAGTTGCTATTTGTTAGACATATTTCTCATAAATCTGAGAAGCAGGATACAAGGCCTGTTTTTTTATATTTAATTACCATGTAATTAGCATGGTCGGAGGTGAGTTTGTGATGTGGCGATGCGGCAATGGGTTTGACGAAACAACTAAAATTCTCTTAAAGGTCGACCTCCATACAGGTGAGATTCTAATCAACCACTTGGACGAATTTTGGTCCCAAAGTGATTATGTGACTTCCTCTAAAATACCCACTTGGGAACAAATGGAGAAAGCAAATTGACTAGCAATCTAGCAAAGTTTATCTTTACCGGATTTAACGTGCGGGGCGGCTTTTGTGCCGCCCCGTAAATTTTTTAACTACAGTTCCAGTTTCGTATTGTAAATATAGGCGGTGGCAGTTATATAGGCAGCGGTGATCAATGTTTCCATCAGGATAAAAAATGATGTGGAGGCTACGGGCCATTTTGGTGGTGAAAAACTTGAGAAATCTGCGAAGTTAAAAACGTAGTTAGCGGTGCTAACTATGGTGGTTTTGCCAGCCAACCATAAAAGAGCTAAGAATGAAATAAAAGTGACCAATCCTCGGTATTTAGAGACCAATCGGCCTAAGGATTGACTCAAGAAAAGAGCGCTGGCCAATAGGGCCATGCCGCCAAGCAAAATTAGCCAACTTATAACCGTGGCTTGTATTATTAAATAGCCCCGCTCGGAAAAAACAAAGTTCAGCGCCCAACGAGGGTCAACTTTATCGGCTACTTGGAAGAGATAGACAAACAAAAAGGTAATACCGAAGCTCCCTGCAACTTGGACGATAAACTCCAGCAGTATAGCCAATAGTTTAGTTAAGAAAATGGGGCCTCCATTTATGGGCAACGATAACAACAGATAGATGCTTCCCTCAGACCATTCGCGTCGAAAAAGCTGAACAGCGGAGTAGAGGGGAACTAAAAAGGGTGCCATTAAGACAAAAGCGTACAAGGGAGCGACTTGCTCAATATTAAAGACCGCCACCGCTAGATTTACGGTAAGTGCGGCCGCCAGCACGAAATATGTTTCTGCTTTTACCATATCCCATTCTTTTTTTAACAGTTGTTTGAACATATTACCTTTAGTGATTGGCATGGCCAAACGCCTCCTTCATTATGGCTACTATGGATTTGTGTTCTTGGCGGCGCAGTTCGTCGGCGTCTCCAAACACAGCCACCTGACCGCTGTCGATAAATACAACGTATTCCACCAGGTTTTCGATCTCGTCAATCTCGTGGGTGGAAATCACAATGGTTTGTTGCCCTTCACTGTAATCGCGGATTAAGGCTTTGGTGATTTCTTCCCGGGCCATAATATCAATGCCGGAAAATGGTTCGTCCAGCAGAATATAACGAGCCCGCCGGGCCAAAGTAAGGAGTAGCTGGGCTTTTGCCAATTGCCCTCGGGAAATTTGGGCCAACTTCATATCTTCCCTTAGATTAAGGAAGTCCATCTGATTATGGTAACGTTCTTCATCCCAATCAGCAAAAAAGGCGCGGTAAAATTCAGCGGCTCGCTTTATTGTCCAGGTGGGCGGCAATGTATTTTGTTCCGGTAAATAAGCCAGATGGGCTCGCATTTGCCGCGGGGGTTTGTCGTTTACTGTCACCTCACCGCTACTTAGGCGTACCAGTCCAGCTGCAGCTTTTAGAAAGGTAGATTTACCAGCACCGTTGGGTCCAAACAGGCCAATTATTTTGCCTTCCGGTAAGGCGATGGTAATGTTGTTTAGTGCCAGGGTGGAACCAAAACGTTTGCTGGCTTGTTCAAATCGAATCATAATTTTTCTCCTCCTCCTTTGGCCACGCTTCCTCGACCAGCTTTAGGGATTGTTCCAAAGTAAAGCCCAAGGTTTTCATTTTTTGAACAAACTGCTGTAAAATATTGTGGGCAGTTTCTGTTCTCATGGTCTCTAACATTTCCTCGGTAACGGCTACAAATGTGCCCTGCCCGCGCAAGGTTTGCACCAGGCCCAAAGCTTCCATTTCACGGTAAGCTCGCTGAACGGTATTAGGGTTGACATTATAGCGCTCAGCAAAATCTCGCTGCGATAAAATTTTTTCGCCAGGCTTAAGTTCTCCGGCCATGAGCGCGCGCTTATGCATATCTATGATCTGCAGATAAATAGGTATAGTTGTGTCAAAATCCATGTTTTCACCACCACTCAATCCTAGTGCACTAGTGAACCAGTGCACCAGGATTATATAAAAAGATTCGCCGGTTGTCAAGCATGCGCTACACAACCTACTGGCAAGGGTGGGCTTCTGCCTCCGACCGGTATATGTTTACCGTTGCGGCAGTTTTTCCTCATTTGCGCTCGCCCGTCTAGAAACAGAAAAGAGAATCGAATCTGTACTGCCGTATAGGGCATACTACCCTTGAGATCAGGCGAGGAGAGTGAAAGCATGCCCGGCATAAATCGAGATGAAGACCTTCGCGCTAGCGTACAAAAAAGGTTCGATCAAGATAAGAATCTCAGCGGTTATGGTCTTAATGTGGATGTAGTTGAAGGAGAAGCCCAGCTTAGTGGGATAGTGGATGCCTTAGCAGAAAAAGAATATGCCGAAGAGTTGGCTCTTAGCCTACCGGGTATCAGGCAGGTGTCCAGTGCGATTTCTATCAGCACCGACGGTCCGATCAACGAAGCTTCCATGGCCGCGGAAGTGGCAGAGGAGCTACAAGCTAATAAGCAAGTAAGAGAAAGCGATATTCACTTCAAAGTAGGCAAAAGCACAGTCATACTGCTGGGGGAGGAAGCGGACGATAAAATCCGCCAAGAAGCTAAAAAGGCAGCAAGCAAAGCCCGTGGAGTAACAAAAGTAGTGGACCAAATAAAGTCCCACCCCGCCAAACCTACTTTAGAAGACATTTTCCATAGCCAAGTTAAGAACGAAGAAGATCATAAAAGGCCTGATAAATAGCTTGCCCAACGATTAGTTATCTAAAATATTTCCATACAAAAACCTCCTGTTGTAGCTTTTATCCTACGGCAGGAGGTATCTTTTTCTACTTAATAATTGCGCATAATCAAGGTGGCGTGGAGGCGGCTGCAGAGCGCCATCCTGTCGGATGTAAGCTGCTCCTACAAAAAACTATATAACGCTATCCCTGGTATGACTGGCCTTTGCACTATGTCGGTGTCATGGGAATACAGGCGCACGTAGGGGAGGGGCTCCGTCCCCTCCCGAAACAAATAACCCCACAGACCCTTGGTATACGTCCGATCTTCGCATTGGTTTGTACCACAGGGAACACGGACAGGCACAGAGGCCTGTCCCTACGTGCGCCCGGCATGAGTGCTGCCTATAGGGTGAAAGTCCCGAACGGCGAAGGTAGCAATAGCCGTAGCTTAAGGCAAGGGTGTCCGCCGCGAGGCGGAATCTGAAGGAAGCCGACGGCAAACCTCCGGCCCGAGGACCACGAACCCCAGGAGAGGCTAGTGGCAGTTGGATGAGCTCGCGTAGCAGAGCAAAGTCCTTGCTACCAAAGGCTGCCAAGAGTATATGGGGCGGGCAGATGGAGGGAAAGACAGCACTCTTACCCGGGGAGGCCTGTCGGAAACGCCAGGGATACTGGCAAGCTGAGTTGGGAAGCTCAGTTGAACCGGCAGGAGTCAGCAGAAGGCATAGTACCTGGATTTGAAGAACAACGCATGGCTTGGCTAGTGAGGCACTACCAAACGAAAGAGGTAGCAAACCGATAGGCCAAGACCTAACCGATGCACACCCGACCCAGGGAAGGCCCGAACATTAAGTCAGAGGTGAACCTGATGAGTTCGAACGAACTGCACAGAAAGCAGAAAACCCACAGCAGGGCCTCTCTGCGGGAGATAGCGGTGAATACGCAAAGAACCGCAAAAGGGCAGAGCATTTCGTCGGCACAAACCAGGATATCACCTTGCAAAGACCAAGGTAACAACCTGATGGAGAAAGTGGTAGAACGCAGCAATATGATGGCTGCACTAAGACGAGTGGAGCAAAACAAAGGAGCAGCTGGAATCGACGGCGTCAAAACCGACGAACTACGTAACCTCCTGTGGGACATATGGACCGACACCAAAGAACAGCTTCTCACCGGAACTTACCGGCCGAAGCCAGTTCGCCGTGTCGAGATTCCAAAACCAAACGGAGGCGTACGACTGCTGGGAATACCCACCGTCTTAGACCGTCTAATCCAACAGGCTCTTCTGCAGATACTCACGTCCATCTTTGACCCTACCTTTTCCGAAGCCAGTTACGGGTTCAGACCCGGCAAGCGGGCTCATACAGCGGTTAGGGTAGCGCGTAGCTATGTCGAAAGCGGATACGACTGGGTTATTGACATGGACATTGAGAAATTCTTTGACCGGGTCAACCATGACATCCTCATGGCTCGAGTGGCGCGGAAAGTGAAGGATAAAAGAGTCCTGAAACTAATCCGTCGTTATCTTCAAGCAGGGGTTATGCTAGGTGGCGTAGTGGTACGGACAGAAGAAGGAACTCCACAAGGGGGACCACTAAGTCCGCTACTAGCTAATATCTACCTAGATGACCTTGATAAAGAGCTTGAAAAACGAGGCCACAAATTTGTTCGCTACGCCGACGACTGTAATATCTACGTTAAAAGCCAGCGGGCGGCCGAACGGGTCATGCAAAGTATCCGCGAGTTTCTGCAGAAACGGCTAAAACTCAAAGTCAATGAAGAGAAAAGTTGTGTGGATCGGCCGTGGAACCTGAAGTACCTGGGATTCAGCATGTTCAAGAGTAAAGGCAAAGTTCGTATTTGCCTGGCTCCGGAAACCATCAAACGGGTTAAGAACAAAATCCGGGAGTTTACCTCTCGGAGCAAACCCATACGGATGGAAGACCGAATCAGGCGGCTCAACGCCTACCTGGGCGGCTGGCTAGGATACTTTGCGTTAGCCGACACCTCCAACGACTTTGCGAGCATCGATGGCTGGCTGAGACGCCGCCTTCGGATGTGCCTTTGGAGACAATGGGATCGGGTACGAACTCGCCTCCGTGAGCTTCGCGCCCTGGGCCTACCCGAATGGGTAGCCCACCAATTGGCCAATACGCGTAAGGGGCCGTGGCGAATGTCCCATCGGCCGCTACACAGTGCGCTGAATAATGCCTACTGGGAGAAACAAGGCCTCTTGAGTTTAGCCAAACGTCACCAAGCAATTTGTCAAGCTTAATGAACCGCCGTATACCGATCGGTACGTACGGTGGTGTGAGGGGACGGGGGCTAGGCGCCCCCTCCTACTCGAT
>JAAYWY010000049.1 GCA_012516165.1 Bacillota bacterium | reverse complement strand
CCCATCGGTGGCCACCTGCACAGCCTCTATCGGTATCTCAACCTGCAAACCTGTTGCTGGCACTAACCGATAGCGATTTGTCCGGGCGGCACTAACTGTATTTACCGACCTATTGAAAGTAAGGACCACTGTAGTGAGACTGGTTGTCTTGACTGTGGCACTGAATGTATCTGTCCCCGGTGGTTCTACTGGGGTCTGTTCCTGGCTACCACGCTTTTTCCATACTTCCCAGATAACAGCCGCCGCCTGGTCACGCGTAGCTGCCTGGGTAGGAAAGAGAAAACCTTGATCCGTACCAGATATAAACCCTTTGGCCACTGCTCGGGCCACATCCTGTTTTGCCCAGGCGGACACCTGGGTCCCGTCTTTAAACTTCGCGAGAAAACTGCTGCCAGCTTCTGTTTCATCCTTGAGTGCCCTGACCACCATGCTGGCCATCTGCTCACGGGTCAATCCATCAAAGGGACGGAATTTGCCGCTGGCATCACCCTTGATAACACCATGATAAGCGGCCGTCTCCACATATTTATAAAACCAATGTTCTTGGCGCACATCACTAAAGGTGGGCGGATAAGAAACAGCTTGCGGCAAACCAGTCGCTAGCACGAGCATCTTAATGAAATCCGCTCTGGTTACTGGTTCTCGCGGCCGGAACTTATCACCAGGGCTGATAATACCCGCCGCCACGAGGTCCTTTACTTTTGCCTCCACCCAGTGTCCTTTCAAATCAGCAAAAGTCTCTGCCGCCTGTACCGGCGATGAAACAGTACTAAACAAAAGCAAGGTTACGAGAATAAACGCGAGGTGCCGCGACCACTTTTCCTCCATACAAAATCCTCCCCAGCCTTACAGTATTAATCATTGTATTCGCCCCGGGAAAAAGAAAATCCTCCCAAGGAAGGGAGGATTCTGCTAAACCTTCTAGTCTTCAGCTTCAATTTGGTAAACAATTCCACCCTGGACAGTAAGTTTAACCTCTAGACCAACTTTAAGTTCATCCAGAGTAGTTTTTTGCTCACCAAAGAAACAATTCACTTTTTTATCCACCTGGTACTCGCATAAAAAGCCGTCTTCATCTTCAATGCTGACCGTTATCGGGTTTCCCATTTTAATTTGTACCAATTTTCCTTCTACCGTTCGCTCGCTATCATCGTCCAAGGATTCGCCCCAAACAGTCACTGCCTTATCGCCCACTACTTTCAGCTCTACTTCCCAGCCCACTTTAAGGGCATCTAAGGTGCTAACTTTATCATCTAACCAGAGACGGGTATCGTTGGTCACATTATAGGTATACTGGTGACCAGTTGCAGTCCGAATACTAATAGCTGGGTTTTTGCCTAGAACTAAAGCCGTAATTTTACCTTCTACTTCTTCTTCCTTAGGTTCCTCCCGCTTAGCCTCTATCTGTAGAGCCTCATCATCTAGCGCCCACACACGAACCTGATCCTTAGGCTGCAGTTCTTCTAATACCGTTGTTTTGCCATTCAAGCGGATCTTCGTGCGGGCAGTGACCCTAAAGGTGTAACTTTGACCCTGGTTATCTTCTAAGGACAGCGACGGTTTCTGTCGCGTAACTATCGCCGTAATCTTACCGGAGATCTCTTTCTGGTCGGATTCTGCTGCGATCTCAAGGGCCCAGATGGTTTCATCTTCTTCAGCACCAACAACAGTTACTTCTTGCCCTAATTTAAGGTCACTTAAAAACACTTCTCGTCCATCTAGAATTATTACTGTCTTGTCTGTCACCAAAAATGTAGTCTCAGATCCATTTTTCGTGTTTACTGTAATGGCCGATCCTTGGCCCAAAGTAAGGGCGCTAATGGTACCTTCGACAGTCAGTTCTTTTTCGGCTTGATTTTCAGCCCGAATATACACCGCTTCTAGTAGGCCATTTTTTTGCGTTACAACCAGGCGCACCCGCTGACCAGCCTCTAAATCTTTTAAGTCAGCTTGTTTTCCATCCACATAGATAATGCACTCGTCGCTAATGGTATAGGTATATGTGTCTTGTTTAGTTTTTATTGTTAAACGTGAATCTTCTTTGCTTTTTCCTAGCTGCACACGCACAACTTCGCCATATAGTTCTGTTTGCTGTGCCCCAGTAGCTAAACGACTAAGTACTAGCGACAGAATCTTGGCCATCTGGCCGCGGTTTACCAAGTCATAAGGCAGCCACTGCCCATCTGGTGTGCCTATCATAATACCCTTTTGAGCCACCAGAATAACATAACCTTTTAAGTCATCCGGTAAATCATTAAGATCGCTAAGATCAGGCAATGTGCCCTCCCCTAACCAGTCGTCGCCCTCAAACAAGCGGCCAATATACTTAGCCACGTCTAAGCGAGTCGCCTTTTGACCGGGGCGCAAATTGCTCAGCTCTGGCTCTGTAATTAACCCTTCTTCTAGAGCTACGCGCACATAACCGCGCGCCCAGGCCGGAACATGAGACATATTTTGAACTGTCTCTTTATCTTGTTGATACTGTATGGCCTTTTCTTCTAATCCCAGCGCTCGCACTACCATAACCAAAACCTGAACGCTCTCCACACTGTCGTCCGGGGCAAAAAGGTCTTCCTTAACACCTTGAAAAATACCAGCTGCTGTCAGTTGTTCAATGTAGTCTTTAGCCCAGTTCTTTTCGATATCTTTAAACTTAATCTTGATCTTGGGCCCTTTCCCTGGATTGTCTGCCTTTGGTGCTGCCAGCCCCGCCTGGGGTATCAAGCTCAGTAGCAGGGTTAACAACACTAAGACCGTGGTTATAAACCGCACTGTTCGTTTCATAACCCTGATGTCCTCCTTTTACCTGATTTAATGCTTTATAGCACTAAGTTACATTTTCTTTTAGGGGCAGTAATTGGAATAGGGGCGCAGTCGCACCCCATATTTT
>JAAYWY010000009.1 GCA_012516165.1 Bacillota bacterium | reverse complement strand
GGTATCGGCAAGCGATCTGGCACCTGTACAACTACAAAAAGCAATCAGCGACATTCTAACTGAGGAAAAAAAGGAAGTTAATCGTATATTAACCGAACGGCAATCAGACGTATTAGCTCTATCTCAAAATCTTATGGAAAAAGAACGGTTAGATGGGCAAGAGCTGAGGGAGACATTAAATACCACTCTATCACTAGATTCACATTCTACCCGAATGTTGGCTGTTTAACTAGTATCCCTTCGTTAAGGTTTTTCTAAGGCTAGCAGGAAAATTCTCCCGTACGACGAAACTAACAACGAACAATACCAATCAATAATCACAAATGGAGAGATGGTGACAATAATCTATGGAAGCGGAAATTATATCGGTAGGTACCGAGCTTTTGCTTGGTCAGATACCTAACACCAACGCCCAGTACTTAGGTGAAAAACTAGCCACACTGGGAATTGGACTTCATCACATTATCACTGTAGGCGATAACGCTGGCCGGCTAAAGTTAGCTCTAGAGGCAGCTTGGCAACGGGCCGATATTATTATCTTGACTGGAGGACTAGGTCCCACTCAGGATGATATTACAAAAGAAACCGTCGCTGACTTTTTGCACCTGGATTTGATTCTGGATCAATCTTCCTTGGAGACAATCCGTTGCTTTTTTGCTAAACGTGGTCACCATATGACTGCTAATAATGTTAAACAGGCCTTACTGCCTAAAGGCAGTGTGGCCTTACCCAACCCCAATGGTACAGCACCTGGCGTATGGCTGGAATATGATGGTAAAATAATAATAATTCTTCCCGGTCCTCCCTTTGAGCTTCAACCCATGTGGGAACACCATGTCATGCCACGCTTAGCTAAAATCTTAGGAGGAAAACATACTGTCATAAGATCACGTATTGTTAAGATATATGGCATTGGTGAATCGGCAGCCGAAGAACGAGTAAAAGACCTAGTGACGAGTTCCAACCCAACTTTAGCTTCGTATGCCAAAGCTACAGAAATCCAATTCCGTTTGACAGCTAAAGCAGAAACAGAGGAAGAAGCAGATAAACTCTTATGTTCTTTGGAAGAAAAACTTCATGCCCGCTTAGGAGAATATATTTTTGCTTACGATGAAGAAACCATGCAAGAAATAGTAGGCCAGCTTTTGACTAAACACAACTTAACCCTAGCAGTGGCAGAATCATGTACAGGCGGCTTGGTATCCCATTGGTTAACAAACATTCCTGGTAGTTCGACTTATTTTCAAGGTGGAGTAGTTTCCTATAGCAACCAACTAAAAGAACAGTTGTTACAAGTACCAATTGAGATGTTGCGCGAACATGGTGCTGTAAGCCAAGAAGTAGCCGAGGCCATGGCTACCGGAATTAAGCGCCTGGCCCAGGTGGATTTGGGTGCTGCTGTCACCGGCATAGCTGGCCCGAGTGGAGGCACACCAGAAAAGCCCGTGGGACTTGTATATATTGCTGTAGCTGACCAGACAGGTGTATATTCTCGCCGCTACGAATGGCATGGTATCAGGGAAATTATTAAGCAACGAGCTGCTCAAGCTTTGCTGAATTTAATACGGCAACGGATTTTACAGATCGATATTTAGGCTAAGGAGCGACAATGATGAAGCGGAAGGAACTGTTTTTAATTATCTGCTCTGTAATAGGAGCATTAGTATTTCTTTTCATAGCTGCTCCAACTACCAATCATCAATTAACAGCCTTCCGCTTTTCTTTGCGTTTGCTCCCTGGTTCAGGATTCACTAAAATGGAACTGCCACCAGTAGGATCAATAGGAGCTAAAACGCACTGGGCTCCTTGGGACTTAGTTTTAACTTTGCAAAGCATAGATCTCGATGGATTACAACAACTCTTAGCTACACCAGGCTCTAAAGATATCTTGCTTACAACTTTATTCGCCCTAAAGCCACGCCTCTTATGTCAGTTCCTGCTTAAAGCAGCGGCTATCGCCGCTTTAGGGGGAGCATGGGGATGTTCATGGGTACAGCATGGTAAGCGCGATTTTCTTCGTGGCAGTGTCGTTGGGATTGTTGTCGTGTTAGGCATAGCCCTTATTACCAGCTTTACTTATGATCCTCAAGGTTTTGCTAACCCTGTCTACAGTGGAGCTTTAAAAGGTGCTCCATGGGCACTGGGATTAGCCCAAAACGCCTGGGACAACTGGAACGGTCTTGGTAATAACGTCAGCTTGTTTGTTCAGAACCTGCGCCAAGTCATGGCAAAAGCTACTTCCCAGCCACCGCCGGAGAAACTAGAACATGATTTCAAGATTTTACATGTTTCTGATCTACACAACAATCCGCTAGCTATCGATTTTATTTCTGAAGTCAGTAATAATTTTCAACCAAATATTATTATAGATACCGGAGATCTTACTGACTTTGGTACTACCGTGGAAGAAGATATTGTTAATCGTCTTTCAACCCTCAAGACCCCGTATTACTTGGTTTTAGGTAACCATGATTCTCCTATTGTTGCCGACAAAATAAAAAATATAGCGAGTGTAACACTGCTAAACGGGCTTGAACAAATTGGTGACCTATGGTTGATGGGGGCTCCTGATCCAGCCTCTTCGACAAACAATATCGCTCCTGCTTCCTCTGAACAAATATCAACCCAGGTGAATGTTATCCAAAGCTGGCTTCTATCAGCCGAAGAGCTGCCATTTATCTTGGCCGTTCATGATCCTCGTATCGCTCAACCTTTTATTGGCAAGATACCAATAATACTTACCGGCCATACCCATACTAGTTGCATTGAGGTTAAAGACCAAACAATTTTTATTAATGCTGGTACAACCGGAGGAGCTGGCTTACGCGGTTTATTAGGCGAGAAAGAAGTTGCTCTCACCGCAGTCCTTCTTTATATCGATACCACTGGATCAACCCCCGTACTAGATGCTGTGGATAATATCCGTCTTTATCCACGAGAAAACCGATTTGAACTTACGCGTACAGCAAATTTATGATCAGGTGATGCATTATGCGTTTGTTTTTTGCCTTGCCTTTGCCACTGGAAGTGCAGATGCAACTAGTGGCATGGCAAAGATTATGGTCACAAACGGTAAATAACGTTAAATGGGTTAAAAAAGATAATCTACATCTAACGTTGAAGTTCTTAGGTGCAGTTTCACCTTCGCAATTGTCAGTAGTGACCGAGACTGCTCATGAGGCTTTAAGTAAGCACTCACGTTTTACCATTTATGTTGATAAGACCGGGGTATTTCCTCATTCACAGCGGGCACGCGTATTATGGGTAGGACTCAAAGACTGTAATGGGTGCCTTGCTCGGCTACAACAAGATTTGGAAAAATGTTTGGCCAGCGTAGGCTTCCCCTTAGACTCTAAGCCTTTTATACCTCACTTAACCCTCGGTCGACTACGTCAGCCAACAGCGGTAATTCCACCTGTTTTTCCCGTAATAAATGAGGCAGTACCAATAAACAACGTAATCTTATACGAAAGTATTTTAACCCCAGGTGGACCTTTATATCGGACACAAGCTATATTCGATTTATTGTAAAGGGGGACCAAAATTGTTAGAAAAAGAAAAAGCCTTAGAGATGGCACTTCATCAAATTGAAAAGCAATTTGGCAAAGGAGCAGTAATGAGATTAGGTGAAGCGGCTGAACGAATGAACATTGACGTCATTTCTACAGGTTGCTTAAGCCTTGATATTGCCTTAGGTATAGGTGGAATTCCGCGAGGACGTATTATCGAGATATTCGGTCCTGAATCTTCGGGAAAAACTACCGTTGCCCTTCATATGATAGCTGAAGCTCAGAAAACAGGTGGTACAGCTGCCTTTATTGACGCTGAACATGCTCTTGATCCTATATACGCCCATAATTTAGGGGTTAATACCGATGATCTTTTAATTTCCCAGCCCGATACAGGGGAACAAGCTTTAGATATTGCTGAAGCATTGGTAAGAAGTGGTGCCGTTGACATTATAGTGGTGGATTCGGTGGCAGCATTAGTTCCTAAGGCTGAAATAGAAGGTGATATGGGCGATGCCCATGTGGGGTTGCAGGCCCGATTAATGTCTCAAGCTCTGCGAAAATTAGCTGGGGTAATAAGCAAGTCTCGCACTATTACTGTTTTCATTAATCAATTAAGAGAAAAAGTGGGAGTCATATTTGGTAATCCAGAAACAACTCCTGGTGGACGAGCCCTTAAGTTCTATTCTTCCGTGCGCCTGGAGGTTCGAAAACTAGAGTCGTTGAAGCGTGGCAATGATGTCTATGGGACAAGAACCCGAGTAAAAGTAGTAAAGAATAAAGTAGCACCCCCATTTAAACAAGCTGAGTTTGACATAATTTATGGTGAAGGCATTTCCCGAGAGAGCAGCATTCTTGAACTGGCAGTCCAACAAGAAATAGTGGACAAAAGCGGCGCTTGGTTTTCTTACCAAGGTGAACGTCTAGGTCAAGGGAAGGATAACGCTCGGGAATTTTTGCGTAATAATCCAGATATATGTCAGGCCATCGAAGCCAGGGTGCGGGAAGCATTTAACCTGGGCTTAGTAAAAGCAGAACCTTCAACTGACAGCGAAGAGCTTCCGGAGGAATAAACGGTGCTAAGGATAACGCCAACCACAGAACCGGATTCTTTAACTAGTGCTAAGAGTTACGCTTTTAAGCTGCTAGGTCGACGAGCATACAGCAAAAACGAGCTCATGCAACGTCTACACGACAAAGGGTTTAATCCTGATATTTGTCAAAACACCATAAAACTACTAGAAGAATATGGCTATGTTAACGATTGGCAATTAGCCATGAGGGAGATCGAACGGTGCTTAAAAGAACAAAAACTTGGTCCCAGACGGTTGCAACTGCGGTTACGCCAGCGAGGCATAGCTCCAGAAATAATAAATCAAGTTATGAGCTCTGTTGATCAAGAAACAGTTTATAGTTCGTGCATGCAAGAAGCGCGAAAAAAGCTAGCCACATTATCCGATATCAGTCCTGAAAAAAAGCAGGCCCGCTTGGGAAGCTTTCTCCTGCGCCGCGGCTTTGACTTAGAATGCGTAAATCGTTGTCTGCGAAAGATATTATGAGTTCGAATTTGGTGCTTCTTGACAATGATAATAGGTTAACTTACAATAAACTCGTGGGCTTAAGTATGCTTGACTACAACCTACGGGGCTTTGATCCCATAGTACAGCATGCCTGCAGCCGAGTTTGTACTCGGCTTCTTTTGTATAAAAGGAGGTGAAAAGCATTATTAATTTTAACCAAATACTATTCTTTTCGATTGGTATTGCATTGCTAGCTTTTTTTATAGGTTATGCAGCGCGTAAGTATATTGCTGAAGCCAAGATTGCTTCAGCTGAAGAAGCTGCCCATCGCATCTTGGAAGAAGCTAAGAAAGACGCTGAAGCTAAGAAACGTGAAGCTTTACTAGAAGCCAAGGAAGAAGCCCACCGTGTACGTCAAGAAGTAGAACGGGAAAACAGGGAACGCCGTACAGAATTACAACGGTTAGAACGTCGGTTGGTCCAACGTGAGGAGACACTGGATCGTAAACTAGAAAGCATAGAAAAGAAAGAAGAACTCCTGGATAAAAAAGAAAAGTCCATGCAAGCTATGCAGGACAAACTGGAAGAAACCTATCAAGCTCAATTGAAGGAGCTGGAACGAATCTCGGGTCTAACCTCTGAAGAAGCACGGGACCTTCTTTTAGCTAACGTAGAAAGCGAAATTCGTCACGAAACAGCAATACTCATTAAGAATATTGAAACCGAAGCTAAAGAAGAGGCAGATAAACGTGCTCGTGATATTATTACTCAAGCGATTCAGCGTTGCGCGGCCGACCATGTAGCTGAAGCCACTGTGTCAGTAGTAGCTTTACCTAACGATGAGATGAAAGGCCGTATTATCGGACGGGAAGGCAGAAACATTCGAGCTTTGGAAACCTTGACGGGTGTAGATCTTATAATCGATGATACGCCAGAAGCAGTCATTATATCTGGATTTGATCCCGTACGCCGAGAGATTGCTCGGATAGCTCTAGAGAAACTAATTGCTGACGGAAGAATTCATCCTGCTCGGATCGAAGAAATGGTGGAAAAAACCAAGAAAGAAGTTGAGAACAAGATCCGCGAAGAAGGTGAACAGGCAACCTTTGAAACTAATGTTAATAATGTTAACCCTGAGCTTGTTCGACTATTAGGACGACTAAAGTTTCGCACCAGTTATGGGCAGAACGTTCTCAAACATTCTATTGAGGTTAGTCACTTAGCTAGTATAATGGCCTCTGAACTGGGAGCAGATGTTGGTTTGGCAAAAAGAGCCGGCCTCCTGCACGATATTGGAAAAGCAGTCGATCATCAGATAGAAGGACCGCATGTAGAAATAGGTGCGGATCTAGCTAAGAAATATGGTGAATCACCAGAAGTAGTACACGCTATCGCTGCTCACCATGGAGACATAGAACCCCAAACAGTAGAAGCCGTTCTTGTTCAAGCAGCCGATGCATTGTCAGCAGCGCGGCCAGGAGCCAGGCGGGAAACCTTAGAAGCCTACATCAAGCGGCTGGAAAAGCTGGAAGAAATAGCAGATTCCTTTGATGGTGTGGATAAATCTTATGCTATCCAAGCTGGCCGAGAAGTACGTATCATGGTTAAGCCAGATAAAATCGACGATTTGGGTGCTGTGCGTTTGGCTAGAGATATCGTCCGTCGAATTGAAAGCGAACTAGATTATCCGGGCCAGATAAAGGTTAATGTTATTCGTGAAACACGGGCAGTAGATTATGCTAAGTAGGCTGATATCAGCCTACTTTTTACATATTGCTTTCTTTAATGCTGTAAACTTGGTTACAATAAGATAAATAGTGTTAGGAGGACAAGAATTGCGAGTCTTAGCTATAGGAGATATTGTGGGAAAACCAGGCCGACAGGCCTTAAGTAAGGTGCTACCTGAATTAAAAAAGGAATTAATGGTGGATTTAGTTGTTGCTAATGGAGAAAATGCCGCTGGTGGATTTGGTTTAACCATTCCCGTAGCGCAAGAAATATGGACGTCAGGTGTAGATATCATTACTAGTGGCAACCATATTTGGAAAAAACGGGAAATATATCCACTACTAGATGGCGAGAAACACTTGATTCGTCCGGCCAATTATCCCCCTGGTGCCCCAGGGCGTGGTTGGACTATCTGGCAAAGTAATGATAATATTCGGGTGGCTGTGGTTAACCTAGCTGGTCGTACCTTTCTTGAAACCTTAGACTGCCCCTTTAGGCTCATCGACACGTTACTGTCAGAACTCAGACAACAATCGGATATAATCATCATTGACTTTCATGCCGAGGCTACCTCGGAAAAAATCGCTTTTGGTTGGTATATGGACGGGCGAGCCAGCTTAGTGTTTGGCACTCATACACACGTCCAAACAGCAGACGAGCGAATTCTTCCTCAAGGGACAGGCTATATAACGGATGTCGGCATGACTGGACCACGGGACGGAGTACTGGGGGTAGATCGCGATATTATTATTCAACGATTTATTAGCCAACTTCCAAACCGTTTCACCCTAGCTACCGGCGATGTGGATATTATGGGGGTCTGGGCTGATATCGATCCCTTAACCGGACGCACCTTTCACATTGAGCGCCTTTATCGTACTTTAACCTGATATTGCAGCAATTATATCGTATATTACACATAATTGAATGCAATACTGGAGGGGTTAGCCATGACTTTTACCGCCGATTTACATGTGCATAGTACCGCATCTGATGGTGAGCTTTCACCAAGTGAAGTTGTAGCCAAAGCAGCGTCTTTAGGCATAGCGGCCATTGCTTTAACCGATCACGACACTGTAGACGGACAACAAGAAGCCCAGTTAGCTGGGATACAGTACGGTGTTCAAGTTATTGCTGGTATCGAGCTTAGCGCGGAATATAAACAAAACGAAGTACATGTATTAGGCTATTTCATCCAGCCAAACCAAGGATCGTTAAAATCAAAATTGGAACAACTACAGCAAAGCCGACATAAACGGGCACTGGAAATGGTACAAAAATTACAATCCTTGGGGATTAATCTTAATTGGAACCAAGTGAAAAAATATCTGCAAGGAAGCGTGGTAGGCCGACCTCATATAGCACGAGCTTTAGTGGATATCGGGTCTGTCCGTTCAGTCCAAGAAGCATTCGAACTGTATTTGAAAAAAGGAAGACCAGCCTATGTTCCTCGCTACAAATTGTCACCTCAAGAAGCAATTGCCATGATTCATCACAGCAAAGGAGCAGCCGTAATGGCTCATCCGGGACAGCTTCCCGATCTTTCGTATTTAGACGAACTACTACAGTTAGACTGGCAAGGGATAGAAGTATTTCACCCTGACCATAACCATGAAACAATCTTGAATTTACAACAGATAGCTAAAAAACATAACCTTGTTGCCACAGGTGGTAGCGATTACCATGGTAGCGGCCGTAAATATCACAACTTGGGAGCGTACAAGGTAAGTAAAGACGTTGTTGAGACATTAAAGATGCGGTGCCAGTTCTAAACCTCCTGGTTGTAGCAATAAACTGTTTCAAAAGGGGGAGGGAGGAACATACGCCCTTGGTCACTTTTAAGCAACGATCAGTAATATTTATTCTAGTAATTACTGCTATCCTTCTTTTCATTATTCTTTATTACAAACCATCGACTCTTGACCCTAGTTTTGTAGCCAACCAAGCTCAAGAACAACTAGCCCAGGCTTCTAGCTATCGCTTCCAACTGTCAGTACGAACCGTTATTGACCAACAAGATCGGGTAGTAAGTATAATTACAGGCGAATTTGTCCACCCTAATACTTACCATCTACAAGGTACTAGCTACGATTATAAGCTGAACCTCTACTATATAAATGGTGAACTAGTATTTCTCGACCCTGTAGACAACTGTTGGAAGAAATCGTCGACTGCACCCAGTTTAGTTACAGAAGCTATTTTGTTTACCACTAGTCCCATAGCCGATTTCTTGACTGCCAATGCACAAAACTTTGACCTGGTAGCTAGTAAACGTAGCGAAAGCCAAATAATCTACCATCTTAATACTAAATTAAATAAAGTTACTAATCCCTACTGGGAAATTTTCTTTTCCGATTTCCAGCTGGACAGCTATATAAATTATCCTAATTATCTGGTTCAACGATTACAACTATATGGCACTAACAACCAACAAGACTCATTGTCGATCGAACTTTTATTATCAGATTATAATAAATTTTTTAATATAGCGGCACCTAAAGAAACTACTCAAGAAAAAATATTATTTATTACTCCATAATCTAGCAGGATTTTACCGGTTAATAGCGAATATAGACATTGGTACTCATGGTACTAAGGATCTATCCTTGGTACCATTTTTGAAGAAAGGAGGTCAATCTTTATTAACTATTTGATTCCTGAGGATAATGTGTTAGTAACTTAAAAATACTAATGCATAACTAACACGCTTTCTTTCGGTTCCCGGCTAACAAATGAGTCATAATGACCAGTAACTTTGTTTTCAATTGTAATTGGCACCATTGTTTGTTCCATGGAAAGATAGTGCCTAATTCTTGTGGGATGTGAGCACAATGGCAACAAAAAACCTAGGCCTCGAACTAACCCCCCAAAGTGGAGTGCCTCTTTATGTTCAACTTAAACAACAAATAAGTAATTTTATTACTGCCGGTATCTGGGAAGCGGGTTTCAAACTACCGACAGAACGAGAATTGGCAGAAATGTTAGGGATCAGTCGCAACACGGTTAGCTCTGCTTATAAGGAATTAGAATCTCAGCAGTTGCTTATTTCACTACAAGGCCGAGGGACTTTTGTTGCCGGAGACAATCTAAAAAAAGAAACAACTGGACGTAAAGGACGCCTGCTAAAAGTTATCGACTTGGCGCTAGAGGAAGCCGCTGAGTTAGGGTTTAGTCCCGAAGATTTCCTTAATCTTGCAACCAGTAGAGCATTGGAAAGAAAAAACTCTATAGAAACAATAGACTTAGCTTTTGTAGGAACATCAGAAGAACAAATTTTTTACTTTCAACAGGAGCTAGGACGGCAATCAGGGGTTAAAGTTAAAGTACACTCTTTCTTAATGAAAGAAATAAAAGACAATCCTCGGTCAGCACGAGAAAGATTATCCTCCTTAGATTTGATAGTTACAACCTTAGTCAAAATCAATGAACTACAAGACTTAATACAGCCGTTAGCCACACCTATTATTGGAGTTGCTTTGGAATTAGAGTGGGAAACCATTGTCCAAATGGCTCGTTTACCAAAGAACAGTAAGTTGGCTATAATATCTACTAGTCAGACTTTTGCTGATCAAGTCCAGAACACCCTTCATCGTTCCGGTATAACTGACCTTTCTTTTATCCCCAGTACCGCCCAAGGCGAATACCTGGCTTCAGTTATTGCTGCTGCCGATGCAGTTGCTGTAGCCAGCAGCCGAGTTAACGAAGTGCTTAGTTTAATAGATAAAAAAGAGCTAATAGAACTTCGGTATCGAATTGACCAGGGATCGTTAAATATGTTGCGTTGTTATTTGGTCGATCTTAAAAATAAGACCTGAGAAAGACAGAGGTGAACACACTGTGAACAGCGAAGTTGCCCACATCGATATTAATGAAAAGTGGTGCAAAGGCTGCGGTATTTGCATAGCCTTTTGCCCAGCTAAAGTACTGGTGGCTCGCGAGGATGGAAAGGCAGCAGTGGCCAATATTGAAGCCTGTACTCGCTGCGGCCTTTGCGAACTAAGATGTCCAGATTATGCCATCAGTGTGGGAGGGAAACAGCATGCCAGTACCAACTGAACGGAAAGCGCAACTCCTCTCCGGTAACGAAGCTTGCGTACAAGGGGCTATTGCCGCTGGCGTACGTTTTTTTGCCGGTTATCCAATTACTCCATCTACAGAAATAGCCGAAGGTTTGGCAGTTGAGCTGCCAAAAATCGGCGGTAAATTTATTCAAATGGAAGATGAAATAGCCAGCATGGGGGCCGTGATTGGTGCATCATTAGCCGGTCTAAAATCCATGACTGCAACTTCCGGACCTGGGTTTTCATTAAAACAAGAAAACATCGGTTTTGCCGCTCTAACAGAAATTCCCTGCGTCATTGTTAACGTACAAAGATATGGCCCTAGCACCGGGTTGCCCACATCACCAGCGCAGGGTGATATTATGCAAGCTCGCTGGGGAACCCATGGCGACCATCCGGCTATAGCTTTAATGCCAGCCTCGGTACGAGAAGCCTTTGATTTGACTGTCCAGGCAGTTAACTTATCCGAAGAGCTTAGAACACCGGTCATCCTTTTAATGGACGAAGTCGTTGGCCATATGCGGGAGCGCGTTGAATTGCCCGCCACAGATGAGATAACGGTGGTCAACCGAGTTAAGCCAACAGAAGATCCCGAGCATTTTTTGCCGTACAAACCAGGACCTAATCTAGTACCACCCATGCCGGCGTTTGGGGATGGTTATCGTTTCCATGTCACTGGGTTAGTTCATAATGAAACTGGTTTCCCCAGCGGCAAGGGTAAAGATGGTAATATTCTCGTCCGTCGGTTGCTGGCGAAGATAGAGCAGCGTCAACCCAGCATTGCCCAAGCTGAACTTTATCAAGCTGACGATGCTGATATAGTAATTGTAGCCGCCGGTTCAGTAGCTCGGTCAGCCCGCGCTGCCGTAAAAGAAGCTCGGGCTCAAGGCTTAAAACTGGGACTGGTAAGACCCATTACGGCCTGGCCATTCCCGGCAGAAGCGATAAATAGCGTTGCTACAACAGCAAAAGCAATGATTGTTGCTGAAATGAATTTAGGTCAGATGATTATAGAAGTAGAACGTGCTGCTTGTGGTCGCGTACCTGTTATCGGCTTGAATCGCATTGATGCCGAGCTTATCACTCCCCAGGATATTATCGCCCGTGCCCAGGAGGTGACTAAAAATGTCCGTTAAGGAACTAGTCGAACGTTATTGCCGTACCAGTAAGTTGCCTCATATTTGGTGCCCAGGCTGCGGCAATGGTATTATTATGGGAGCAGTAATGAGGGCCTTGGACAAAGCCGATATTGATCAGGATAAAACCGTTATCGTGTCCGGCATTGGTTGCTCCTCGCGGGCACCGGGTTATATGAATTTTGATACCCTCCACACCACTCATGGCCGGGCTCTGGCTTACGCCACTGGTGTCAAAATGGCCAATCCGGATCTAAATGTGGTAGTACTAACCGGTGATGGTGACTGTTCCGCTATTGGCGGTAATCACTTAATCCATGCTGCCCGCCGCAACATTAATTTGACGGTAGTAGTATTTAACAACAGCATTTACGGCATGACTGGTGGCCAGTATTCACCCCTGACACCTACCCATAGTTATGCTACCACAGCACCTTACGGCTCTATAGATCGCAACTTTGACCTCTGCAAGCTGGTACAAGCCGCTGGCGGCACCTACGTGGCCAGAGGTACCACTTATCATACCCGGCAGCTAGTAGATCAAATTGTTGCTGGACTGGGACATAATGGGTTTTCCTTTATTGAAGTTATTACCCAATGCCCCATGTATTTCGGTCGCAAGAATAAGTTCCCATCAGCAGTAGATATGCTGAAATGGCAACAGGAACATGCCGTTCCGGTGAAAGCTGCTGCTAAGATGACTTCCGAACAATTGGCGGGCAAATTCTTAATCGGTGAATTATACCATGAAGAGGCTCCTGAGTATACGGCAGTGTATGAGAAAGAAGTCATTGCCAAGGCCAGGGGGGAAGTAAAGTGAAAAAACTGGAACTGCGCTTAAGTGGATTTGGTGGCCAAGGGCTTATTACTGCCGGTATTATTTTAGCTGAAGCAGCTATTTTAGATGGTAACAATGCCGTACAAAGCCAATCCTATGGTCCAGAAGCACGCGGAGGCGCTAGCAAAGCTGAGGTAATTATTTCCAACGAAGAAATTGATTACCCTAAAGTAGGAGAAGCAGATTTGTGTTTAGCTATGAGCCAACAAGCCTGTGATAAATACGCTGCTCAAACACGGCCTAACGGTATTCTTGTGGTCGACAGCGGACTGGTTAAGAACATACCTGAATTTCCTGGTAGGATTTATGCTGTACCTATCACAGAAATAGCTACGTCTGAAGTTGGTCGTGGCATTGTAGCCAATATTGTAGCCTTGGGTGTTATTAACGGCATTACCAATATCGTTACCAAAGAATCATTAGAAACCGCAGTGCTCGATAGAGTACCACCAAAAACTAAAGATCTTAATAAGAAAGCCCTGAAAGCCGGGTATCAGGCGGCACAAAAAGTGCTTCAAAGGGAAGGTGAATAGAAATGACTGCGGACCTGAAACAGCTTCATGCTGCCAGGGACGCTTGGGAAACAGGGCCAGTGGCTAAAGCCACGGCCCGTTTCCCGGAGCGTAAGAAGGAATTTGTTACCTTATCTGGAGCACCGGTTAAAAGGTTGTATACACCACTGGATATCGCCGACTTAGACTATGAAAATGACCTTGGTTTTCCCGGTGAATATCCATTTACCCGTGGTATTCAGCCTACCATGTATCGGGGACGGCTATGGACCATGCGCCAATACGCTGGTTTTGGAACAGCAGAAGAATCAAACAAACGCTATCGCTATCTTTTAGAACAGGGGCAAACTGGACTTAGCGTGGCCTTTGACTTACCGACCCAAATCGGCTATGATTCCGACCACCCCTTAGCCCGAGGTGAAGTGGGCAAAGTGGGAGTTGCTATTGATTCCTTAGCCGACATGGAAACGTTATTTGCCAATATTCCCCTTGATAAAGTAAGTACTTCTATGACCATTAATGCGCCAGCTGCTGTTTTGCTAGCCATGTATATTGTTTTAGCCGAGAAGCAGGGAGTTCCATCGGATAAGTTAGCTGGCACAATCCAAAACGATATCCTTAAAGAGTATGTGGCTCGCGGAACTTATATTTTCCCACCTAAACCCAGTATGCGTCTTATCACCGATATCTTTGCTTATTGTTCGGCCCATGTACCTAAATGGAATACTATTTCCATCAGTGGGTACCACATCCGGGAAGCGGGCTGCACTGCTGTTCAGGAAGTAGCCTTCACTTTAGCCGATGGGATTGCCTATGTGGAAGCTGCTGTAAAAGCAGGCTTAGACGTAGATGATTTTGCTCCTCGTTTATCCTTTTTCTTTAACGCTCAGATGGATTTACTGGAGGAAGTAGCCAAATTCCGCGCTGCTCGTCGCCTCTGGGCCCGAATTATGAAAGATCGCTTTGGTGCTAAAAATCCGCGTTCGTTGATGCTTCGGTTCCATACCCAAACGGCTGGTTGTGCTCTTACTGCTCAGCAGCCAGATAACAATATTATCCGCGTTACTTTGCAGGCACTGGCAGCAGCATTAGGTGGTACCCAATCACTGCATACTAATTCTCGAGACGAAGCATTATCACTGCCTACGCAAGAATCAGTAACAATTGCTTTACGCACGCAACAGATTATCGCTTATGAAAGCGGCGTTACCTCCACTATTGATCCTCTAGCTGGATCGTACGTTGTTGAATCCATGACTAACCAAATTGAAGAGGCCGCTGTCAATTACATTAAGAAAATTGATGAACTAGGTGGAGCAGTCGCGGCCATAGAACAAGGATTTATTCAACGTGAAATTCAAGAAAGTGCTTATGCTTATCAAAAAGCAGTCGAATCGAACTATCGCATAGTTGTTGGTGTTAACAAATTCCAAGTGGAAGACGAAAAGTTACCAGAATTGCTTAAAGTTAAGCCGGAAGTGGAGGAGCGACAGACAGCCAAGCTTGGTGAACTACGGCAGAAAAGAGATAATACTAAAACACAGGCCGCACTTCAACAGCTTCGTGAAACAGCGCAAACCGACGCCAATCTTATGCCAGCAATTATTGAAGCAGTACGCACATATGCTACCCTGGGAGAAATTTGTGATGTGCTCCGCCAGGTATTCGGCGAATATGAACCTTCGGTAATCTTTTAGGAGGTGTAGTTGGTTATGGAACGCCCGATCAGGGTTTTAATTGCTAAGCCCGGGCTAGATGGGCACGACCGTGGTGCCAAAGTATTAGCTCGAGCCATGCGTGATGCTGGCATGGAAGTAGTATATACTGGTTTAAGGCAAACTCCACAACAAATCGTAGAAGCAGCCATACAAGAGGACGTGGACGTCATTGGTCTTTCTTGCCTGTCTGGAGCTCATAACCACCTGTTTCCAGAAGTAACCAGGCTGTTAAAAGAACAAAATGCTACTGATATTCTAGTAATTGGTGGTGGTATTATTCCTGAAGAGGATATTCCTAGTCTTAAAGCAGCTGGGATTAGTGAAATTTTTACTCCCGGCACACCTACTTCAGTGGCTATTGATTATATTAAGGAGCATGTAACAAAGTGACAACAAGCTCCACTCACAACCAGACATCCTGGGCCCAACGAATTCTTGATGGTGATCGCCGCTCATTGGCTCAGGTCATCAGTTTGCTAGAAAATCAAGAGCAAGAAGGATTTAATATCCTTAAAGAGTTATATCCCCACACCGGTCAAGCCCATATAATTGGCCTAACTGGCCCCCCAGGAGCAGGCAAGAGCAGTTTAGTGGACCGCATGATTCAAGAAATACGTACCCGCGGTCATAAGGTAGCAGTGGTAGCCGTTGACCCCACCAGTCCTTTTACAGGCGGTGCTATTTTGGGTGATCGTATTCGAATGCAGCGGTGGGCCAGTGACCCTGGAGTATACATCCGTAGTATGGGTACACGTGGGAGTCTGGGTGGTCTAGCCCAAGCTGTTTATGCCACGGTTCAGCTGCTAGATGCTGCTGGATACCCCTATGTTTTAGTAGAAACAGTAGGAGTAGGACAATCAGAGGTAGACATCGTCCAAGTAGCTGATACGGTCGTAGTAGTCTCTGTACCTGGTTTAGGTGATGATGTTCAGGTTAGTAAAGCCGGGATCATGGAGATCGGTGATATATTCGCAGTGAATAAAGCTGATCTTCCTGGCAGTCAGCGGGTAATAATCGAGCTTGAGAGTATGCTCGATTTAGGTTCTCATGGTAATTGGCGCCCACCAGTAATTCCAACAGTGGCCACCACTAATCAAGGTGTTTCCCAGCTGGTTACAGCTATTCAAGACCACTATGCTTTTCTAAAAGAAAATAACCTTCTTATGGAAAAACGATTAACTAGGCAAAAAGAATCTGTCTTACAGCGTCTCACCGAGCGTATCAGAAAAGATATTACAGAGCTTTGGACAAAGGAACATGGAAGCCAAATTTGGCAAGATCTTGCCGCCAAAAGAATTGATCCCTATACTTTAGAAGAACAACTCTATTTAAATTGGAAAGGAGGGAACACCGTTGATAAAAAAGATTGACCATGTAGGTATTGCTGTTTCTAATATGGAGGAAGCTTGTCGTTTCTACGAAGATGTTCTAGAGATTAAAGTAACAGGTACTGAAGAAGTAAAAGAGCAAAAGGTGATCACCGCTTTTCTCCCTGTAGGTGATAGTGAAATCGAGCTCTTAGCCCCAACAGCACCCGATAGTCCTATCGCTCGCTTTATTGAAAAACGGGGAGAGGGAATTCAGCATATAGCGCTCAGGGTAGATGATATCGAAGCCGAGCTAGAAAGGTTAAAAGCAGCCGGGGTACGTCTGATTGATGAAAAACCACGCCGCGGGGCTGGCGGAGCTAAAATTGCATTTATCCATCCCAAGGCAACTGGTGGAGTGTTATTAGAAATCAGCGAACGCGAGGAATAAGCTCGGCACTTATACTCTAACTGATACTTTGTTTGTATCCCCAGCGATTAGTTGCATCAGGAGGTGGCAGTTTTGACAAAGGACCTCTTAGCAGATCTTGCTGCCAGACGGTCTACAGTACTGGCTGGCGGTGGTGAAAAACGTATTTCTAAGCAGCATAAAATGGGTAAGCTTACTGCTAGGGAACGTATAGAAAGACTGCTGGATAAGAACAGTTTCGTCGAAGTTAATATGCACGTTCGGCATCGTTGCACAGAATTTGGCATGGCCGAAGTGGAAACTCCAGGCGAAGGAGTAGTGACCGGCTACGGCACTATCGATGGTCGCTTAGTCTACATCTTTGCCCAAGACTTTACCGTTATGGGCGGTTCTTTAGGCGAAATGCACGCTAAGAAAATCACCCATGTGATGGACTTGGCTCTCAAGACAGGAGCACCTTTAATTGGAATTAATGACTCCGGTGGTGCCCGGATCCAAGAAGGGGTAGATGCCCTTTCTGGTTATGGTCAAATTTTTTATCGCAATACCATTGCCTCTGGCGTTATTCCTCAGATTTCTATTATTATGGGACCTTGTGCTGGTGGTGCTGTATACTCACCTGCTCTAACTGATTTCGTATTTATGACCCAAGGTGCTAACATGTTTATTACCGGTCCTCAGGTGATTAAGGCTGTAACAGGAGAAGAAGTATCGGCAGAAGAACTCGGTGGTGCTGCTACCCATAACCGGATTAGTGGTGTAGCCCACTACATGGCAACTAGTGAAGATGAATGCTTTGAGCAAGTACGTTCACTGCTGTCTTACCTTCCCAACAATAATCTGGAAACCCCTATTCGCAGCGAAGCAACAGATCCAGCAACACGAGTGGATACATCGCTTCGTGAGGTGGTGCCACTCGAATCCAACCGAGCTTATGACATGCGCGATGTTATTACCCGCGTAGTTGATGACGGCGTATTTTTTGAAGCTCAGGAACACTATGCCACCAATATTCTTACTGGTTTTGCCCGTTTGAATGGCTACAGCATTGGTATTATTGCCAACCAACCACGGGTGCTAGCCGGATGTCTAGACATTAACGCCTCCGATAAGGGCGCACGCTTTATTCGCTTTTGCGATGCCTTTAACATTCCGATTGTTACCTTTGTGGATGTACCAGGTTTTCTGCCCGGTACTAATCAAGAATACGGCGGTATTATCCGTCATGGCGCAAAAATGCTGTATGCTTATTCTGAGGCTACTGTACCAAAGATTACCCTTATTGTCCGTAAATCCTACGGCGGTGCTTACTTGGCCATGTGCAGCCGTGATTTAGGGGCCGATCAAGTATTTGCATGGCCTGGAGCTGAAATTGCTGTAATGGGACCTGATGGTGCTGCTAATATTATCTTCCGTAAAGAAATTGAGGAAGCTGATGATCCTGAAGCCACCAGGCAAGAAAAGATTGCTGAGTATCGTGAACGCTTTGCCAATCCCTATATTGCTGCTGCTCGCGGTTATGTGGATGATGTTATTGACCCAGCAGAGACGCGCCCGCGTTTAGCCTGTGCTTTAGAAGCCTTATCTTCTAAGCGAGAAAGCCGCCCAGCTAAAAAACACGGTAACATACCGGTATAAAAGGGTAGGTGTAAGAAATGGAACCCCAAATCGGTGCTTTGTCTCTAACTGTAATTGCCATGACTATAGTATTCGTTGTTCTTTTGGGCCTGGCATTGATTATAACCCTAATGAAATGGTTATCTGTGCAAAAGCACAATGAAGAGGTTAAGACGCCAGAGATTTCTCTCGATGCAGCCTCAGCGCCTAAAAATACTGATACTGGTGTTGCTCCGGAAGTTGTAGCTGCCATAACCGTGGCTTTGGCTGTTTATTTAGATCGAGGAGCAGACCAATTATTTGTGAGTGCTATTCATCGGTTGGCACCCAGCGAAAGTTGGGCTGCTGCCGGACGTCTAGAAAATATATCTTCCAGTTCACTTGTAAGGAGGTCATTCTAATATGAGGACATTTGTAGTTACAGTAAATGGTGAAAAGTACGAAGTAGTCGTTGAAGAAACTGGTGATGATGTCCAAATTGCAGCCCCAACACCCGTTGCTGCTAAATCTGCAGCCGTTTCCAAACCAGCCCCGAAAGCAACACCAGCTCCGCAGCCTAAACCAGCAGCTAAACCCGTAGCTGGTGCCGGTAGCATAAACGCACCTATGCCAGGCACAATTTTGTCCATTAAAGTTTCTGCTGGCCAAACGGTTAAGAAAGGCGATGTATTGTTAACCCTAGAAGCCATGAAAATGGAGAACGAAATTATGGCACCCACAGATGGTACAGTAACTGAAATATTCGTTAGTGTAGGCCAGTCTGTAAATACAGGTGATGTACTCTTAAACTTGGCATAGTTGGACCGGGGGAGTGAAAAAATGAGTATACTTGAAAGTCTGTCCGCCCTCGCCCAGAGCACTGGCTTTAGTGCCTTGACATTTGGCAATGTGATCATGATAATTGTAGGTTGTATTCTATTGTACCTGGCAATTGCCAAAGAATTTGAGCCTCTGCTTCTGATGCCGATTGGATTTGGCTGTATCTTAGCCAATTTGCCTCTTACTGGTATCATGGATGAAGGCGGCTTACTAAGATTTCTGTACTTTGGAGTTGAACACGAGATTTTTCCACCGCTGATTTTTCTAGGTGTGGGAGCCATGACTGACTTTGGTCCCTTATTAGCCAATCCCAGTACAATCTTACTCGGGGGTGCCGCCCAAATTGGTGTCTTTATTGCTCTGGTAGGTGCTGAGTTACTGGGCTTTACCATTCGGGAAGCTGGATCCATCGGCATCATCGGTGGAGCTGATGGTCCTACTGCTATTTATGTTACCATGAAGCTAGCTCCACATTTGTTGGGACCAATAGCCGTAGCGTCGTATTCTTATATGTCTCTAGTCCCTTTGATTCAGCCACCGATTATGAAGGCCTTAACGACTAAAGAAGAACGCCAAGTGGTTATGGAGCAGCTGCGTCCTGTTTCCAAAACAGAGAAAATCATTTTCCCTATTATTTGTACGATACTTGTATCGCTATTACTACCGGCTATTGCTCCACTTCTAGGCATGCTCATGTTAGGAAACCTACTGCGTGAAAGTGGTGTCACTGATAGGCTGTCGAAGACAGCTCAAAACGAGCTCATCAATATTATCACTATTTTCTTAGCCACCTCGGTAGGAGCTACCATGAGTGCAGAAAACTTCCTCAATCTAAAAACCATTGAGATTATTGCTCTTGGTTTAGTCGCTTTTGCTGGCGGTACAGCCGGAGGAGTCCTCTTGGGTAAGCTTATGTATAAACTCTCCGGCGGCAAAATCAATCCGCTTATTGGTTCCGCTGGTGTATCGGCTGTTCCCATGGCTGCACGCGTATCCCAGGTAGTGGGCCAAAAAGAAAATCCGGGTAATTTCCTTCTCATGCATGCCATGGGCCCCAATGTTGCTGGCGTTATTGGCACATCGATAGCAGCTGGCATCATGATAACCTTGTTACAGTAAGTATATTTGCATAACCTGGCCATCGCCTGCATAGCCTTATATCAAAGTGGCTTTGTCTATTGCTTAACCACATTATACTGCAGGCGGTGACCAAATGAACGACTCTATGGTAGAGTCTCGCGAACAAGAGTTAAAACAAGAGATTATAGAACTTAAAGCTAAAATCGACAAATTGCGTTTAGGGCGTCGCATTCTCATGAATTTACTAGTCCTTCAGGAACAACAGCAGCTAGTACAATTGCAAGAACTGGAATTAATGGTGTCTTCTCTTAAAGAACATAATGCTAAATTAAGGAAGATGTTGCTCTGTAAGGATTAAGACCTTTGACTCGTTATAGACACGCTAGTAGTAATAGTAGTAGAAACACCTCGCTTAAAAGCGAGGTGTTTCTACTACTAAAACCAATAAACTGCCGCTAATCACGAAAAATCAAGTTATTAACGCGCCAATAATTTTTATAGTGAATAGGAGCAAAGTATCTTGCATTAGAACCATATTTGTGCTTAAATAAACGTGTTCCCAAAATGAAAGGAGTGACACTGGTGATTGCTTCACAGGAAGAAACCCCAATATTTCGCGCCCTTAAGAAATACGTAGCGGACAGCGTGTTGCCCTTTCATGTCCCCGGCCACAAACAAGGGCGCGGTTTGCCAGAGTTTACCCAATTTGTGGGCCAAAACGTTATGAATATCGATTTGACTGCTGTTGAAGGACTTGACAATATCTGTAATCCCATAAGTACTATCAAAAAAGCCGAGGAATTAGCCGCAGCAGCATGGGGCGCTGATTATGCTCATTTCCTCGTTAACGGTACTACTTCTGGAATTCAAACTATGATCATGAGCGTGTGCGCTCCTGGCGATGAGCTTATTTTACCCCGCAACGCCCACAAGTCAGCTACCGGGGGGATAATTCTAAGTGGTGCAAGACCAGTTTATATTGAACCTGATATTGACGATTACTTTGGTATTGCTATGGGCATTAGTGTGGAAAAAGTGGTACGAGCACTACAACAACATCCCAGAGCCAAAGCCATTTTTGTTATTAATCCCACCTACTATGGTGTTGCTTCGCCGTTGGCTGACATTGTACGCGTAGCCCATGCTCACGGTGTGGCTGTAATTGTAGACGAAGCTCACGGTGCTCATCTTCGTTTCCATCCTGCATTACCTCAAAGTGGTGCTGAGGCCGGTGCAGATATTATAGCCACCAGTGTTCATAAGCTCGGAGGATCTCTTACCCAAAGTTCACTGCTTCTTGTTAACGAAGGTTTTGTTGACCCCAAGAGAGTCAAAACAGTACTCAACTTAACTCAAACCACCAGTCCTTCATATATTCTATTAGCCTCTTTAGACGTAGCCCGTAAACAGCTGGCAACCCGTGGGTACCAATTGGTAGATCGTACACTGCAACTAGCCAGCTGGATCCGCCAACAATTGTCCGAAGTACCAGGTATTACATTGTTAGATGAAACCGTATTAAACGATGAAGGTAGCATGGCCTTGGACCCGATTAAAATACTAGTTAATACAAGGGAGTTGGGTATATCCGGACACGAATTAGAAAGGTATCTACGGGTGCACTACAACATTCAAGCTGAACTATCGGATCTTTATAATACCCTCTTTCTAGTTACCATCGGCGACGACGAGCAAACAGTGCAAACTCTAGTGGATGCTTTAAAAGCCGTAAGTAAAGAACGAGAACAGTGCAACATAGTCAAATACCCCACCTATCTACCGGAACTACCTGAACTAGTGCTATCACCAAAAGAAGCTTTCTATAGTGAAACCAGGCTAGTTTCCATCGACAAAGCCGAGGGCGAAATCAGTGCTGAAATGGTTATGGCATATCCACCGGGTATTCCTCTTATCTGTCCCGGTGAACGTTTCACCCGCGAAATTATTGATTACATTAACATTCTAAAAAAAGAGCAACTTAATCTACAAGGAACTGAAGATTTGACTGTTACCAAAATAAAAGTAGTCAAGAATCCTGCTCAAATCAGTCTGCCTCAAGAGAGTTTTGCACGCGTTGTAGGTTGAAACTGATAATTTTCTTATGCTGGCTGCCGTCACTTTGTACGGTGGTCGGCTTTTTGCTATAATAGGAACAGACCATGGAAGGATGGAGAAACATGATAGCAGGTAAATATTTGCTTAAAATATCAGGCTGCCAAATGAGTTTTCATGATGCCGAAGCTATAGCTGGCCAGTTACAACACGCTGGTTACGCTCCTACCAATAATGAACTGGAAGCTGATGTGATCATTTTTCAAACTTGTTGCGTCCGGGAAACAGCCGAACGTAAAATCTACGGTCAAATAAACCAACTACAAGCACTTAAAAGAAACAAACCAGATCTTATCATTGGCATGACTGGTTGTCTGGCACAAAAAGATCAAGATAAGGTACTTAAGTTATGTCCCCATATCGATTTTGTCTTGGGTACGAAACGGCTAGGAGAACTGGAGGCTATCTTAGCTAACCTATCTCTTAATCGTCATCCCATAGTAGATGTTGCTGAAGAAGGAACCTTGGAAAACCTTCCCCAAGCACGCACCGATGGTGTTCGTGCCTATATAAATATTACCTACGGTTGTAATAACTTTTGCTCCTACTGTATTGTTCCTTACGTTCGCGGTCCTGAAATGAGCAGGGAACCGAATGCTGTTGTAGCTGAGGTAAAAGACGCATTAGCGTCTGGCTACAAAGAGATTATGCTCCTGGGGCAAAATGTAAACACCTACGGTAGAGACCTTGGGGGGCGAGCTGACTTTGTTAGCCTGTTAAAAACAATAGATAATCTCCCTGGATTAGCCCGGACTCGGTACATGACATCTCATCCTCGCGATTTTACCCAAGATATGATTTTAACCGTAAAAAACAGTCGCACCGTATGTGAACATTTTCATCTCCCTATTCAATCTGGCAGTAACCGCATTTTAAAACTCATGAACCGCGGTTATACACGAGAACACTATTTAGAATTAGTGGATAACATCCGTACCCATATCCCGCACTCTAGCATTACCACTGACTTGATTGTAGGCTTCCCCGGGGAAACTGAAGAAGATTTCGCCGCAACCTTAGATCTGGTAGAAAAAGTACGTTTTGATGCTGCTTATACTTTTATTTTTTCACCACGTAAAGGCACAAAAGCAGCCACTTTGCCAGAACAAATTCCTAGCAACGTGAAGAAAGAACGTCTAAGTTGCCTCAATACTATTCAAAGCCGTATTAGTCGCGATATTAACCTACCGTTGATCGGACAAAAGCTAGAGGTATTAGTGGAAGGTCCCAGCAAGAATAATCCTGACATACTGTCGGGACGCACTCGCACCAATAAACTAGTGCATTTTAGCGGGCCACGAGATTTGGTAGGACACCTGGTATTGGTAACTATCAAACGAGCTTTTACTTGGACGCTCCACGGCGAATTGGTGTCTGACTAAGCTTACTGTCAACCCAAGGTAATAACCGAACAAATTCCCTGCTGCCTGCTGAAAGAGAGGAGGAAATTTATGGCTAACTTAACACCCATGATGCAGCAATACTGGAATATCAAGCACGATCATCCTGACGCCATCCTCTTTTTCCGATTAGGCGATTTTTATGAAATGTTCTTTGATGATGCCAAACTAGCTGCCGAAATATTAGGTCTTACTCTAACCGGGCGAGATGCCGGTGGCGGCAACCGTGCTCCCATGTGCGGAATTCCTTTTCATGCTGCTGACAGTTATATTGCCCGCTTAATAAAGTGCGGTTACAAAGTAGCTATTTGCGAACAAGTGGAGGATCCCAAGCTAGCTCAAGGCTTGGTGAAAAGACGTGTCATCCGTATTATTACTGCTGGCACTTTCTTAGATAACGAAATTTTGGAAGAAAAACGGAATAACTTTCTTATTGCGCTAACAAAAGATGATCATCACTTTGGTTTGGCCGTCTTAGATGCCGGTACTGGTGAACTGAAAGTTACCGAAATACCTGTCTATGATCCCAGTCAAATAATTGATGAACTAGTTCGGTTACAACCGTCGGAAGGATTGCTATCACCAAAGATCGTTCAAGACAACACCATAATTGATCAGATTAAAGCTGTCTGTTCTTTTCCCCAAAGTACCATACCCCCCGAGTATTGGTCGCCGGAAAAAGCAGAATCAGTTTTGGTAGAAGTGTGGGATAAAAATTTTCGCCAGCGTTTTGCCTGTACCAATTTGAGTGTAGCTCTTTGTGCAGCTGGTGCTGCTTTGCTTTATCTTAAAGAAACTCAACAAACTGTGCCTGTTCACATAACAGAACTTATTCCTTATCAAGTAAACTCTTACATGCACCTGGATAATTACACCCGGAGAAACCTGGAACTGACCCGGACTTTACGAGAGGATAAGGTTAAAGGTTCCCTATTGGATGTTTTGGATCTTACGGTAACGGCCATGGGCGGGCGACTGCTGCGACAATGGCTCGAGCAACCTCTTTGCTGTGTAACTCTGATCAACCAACGGTTAGACGCCGTGGCTGAGCTTGTGGCTAAAGACGCTCGGCGCTCTGAATTACGAAAGTTACTACGACAGGTTCCAGATATGGAGCGACTACTAGGTAAAATAGTCTATGGTACGGCTACACCGAAAGACTTGGCATCTTTGCGGTCTGGCTGTAATATACTCCCAGACGTAGCAGCAATTATTTCTAACTTACCAGCAACAGAACGAATGTGTACTCCTTTAGACCCACTTACTAACCTTACTACCCAGCTTTGTGTCACATTAGTGGACAATCCTCCAGTATCAGCGCGAGAAGGAGGCTTAATTCGGCCGGGTTACAACGCTGAAATAGACCATTTGAAACAGTTGGCACAAGGAGGAAAGCAATGGGTCGCTGAATTGGAAGCACGCGAACGAGAACGCACGGGCATTAAATCCCTTAAGGTTGGTTACAATAAAGTTTTTGGTTACTACTTGGAGGTAACAAAGGCTAATCTGGCTAATGTTCCTGCTGATTATATCCGTCGGCAAACTTTAGTAGGATCAGAACGTTACATTACGCCGGAGCTTAAAGAGCGTGAGGCTGAAATCTTAGGAGCCCAAGAACGACTAAATCAACTGGAATACGAAGTTTTTGCCCAACTTTGTCAGCATGTGGCTGCCGAGGCAGCAACGTTGCGCTGTACAGCCAATGCTATTGCTCGATTGGATGTTCTAGTCAGTCTAGCTGAAGTAGCAACTAGATATCATTATGTACGGCCTGATGTAGATGATCATGACATTATCTATCTCAAAGCTAGCCGCCATCCGGTGGTAGAACGCTTGCGCACTAATATTCCTTTTGTACCCAATGATGTTTATCTGGACAACAGAAATAACCGTTTTATCCTCCTTACTGGACCGAACATGGCTGGAAAGTCCACTTATATCCGACAAGTTGCTTTGTCAGTACTTTTGGCACAGATGGGCAGTTTTGTTCCTGCCGCTAAAGCACAAATAGGGGTGGTAGATCGTATTTTTACCCGTGTTGGTGCTTCCGATGACTTAGCTGCCGGTGACAGTACTTTTATGGTGGAAATGCGAGAATGTGAAGTCATTCTACGCGAAGCTACAGCACAAAGCCTCGTTATTTTGGACGAAGTAGGTCGCGGCACCAGCACCTTGGATGGTTTAAGCTTAGCCCAAGCTATAACCGAATATCTGGCCACCCAAGTAGGCTGCAAAACGTTGTTCTCGACCCATTATCATGAACTAACTACTTTAGCCAGGGATATCAACTGTATTAAAAATTATAATATGGCTGTGGCTGAACAAGGAACAGAGTTAACCTTTCTGCGCAAAGTTGTGCCTGGAGGCAGCGACCGTAGCTATGGAATTCAAGTAGCCAGGCTGGCCGGGTTGCCAGAAGTTGTTTTAGAGAGAGCTAATTCCATTTTGGCATCACTGACTTTGCAAAACGAATCCTGCGCTGCAGAGGAATTTAATTCGTCCAACCTTAAGAAAATCTGGCGCGATTTTTTGGCGCTAAATGTAAAAAATATCCCACCGCTAGAATTGCAACTTCGGGTGGCCGCTTTGCAAGAGAAGCTGAGACATGAGGTGCAACAACTTGGGTAAAATTAAAGTGCTTACCGATAAGGTAATACAGCAAATTGCTGCCGGTGAAGTTGTAGAAAGACCAGCATCGGTTGTTAAAGAACTAGTGGAAAACGCATTGGATGCTGGTGCTAAACGTATTGAGTTAGAAGTGAAAAAAGCTGGATTTGATTTGATATCTGTACGTGACGATGGTTGCGGCATGACGGCAGAAGATGCCCTATTGGCACTTACTCGCCACGCCACTTCCAAGATCACATCCACTGAAGATCTAGCAGCTATTGCCACTTTGGGTTTTCGTGGAGAAGCTCTCCCCAGTATTGCCGCTGTATCTAACTTCAAAATGATTACGGCTACTGAAGGTGCTTTATCTGGTGTATGCATCGACAGCTATGGTGGTTCACCCCCTGAAGTAACTTTATGTGAGGCTATACCAGGTACATGGATATCTGTTCAGAATTTGTTTTTTAATACTCCAGCCCGTCTTAAGTTTCTAAAAAGCGAACGGACGGAACTTAAACACATTACCGATACAATAACCAGATTAGCCATGGTTCGGCCGGATGTTTCTTTTCGCGCTTTAAGTCAAGGACGTGAATTAATAACCACCTCTGGATCGGGAAAACGCAAAGAAGTGGTAGAACTAGTTCTAGGAAAAGGCTCCGTCATCCCTTGGATAGAAATAGACACAACTGGTCCATTAGGCAGATTGACAGGATATATTGCCCCAGTTCAATTTGCTCGTGGTAGTAGAAACTTTCAAACTGTAGCTGTTAACGGACGCTGGGTAAAATGTCCCCTAGTAGTATCTGCTGTAGAAACAGCATTTAAGCCACAGTTAGTTCGTAATTGCCATCCCGTGTTTTTTTTAGAACTTGTTATTGACCCCAAATTGGTGGACATTAACGTCCATCCAGCCAAATTGGAAATTCGCCTCAGCCGGGACCAGGAAATATGGCAGTTTATCTATCATGCGATAAAAACTGTACTCAAACAAGGTTCACAACTTTTAACGAGTTACGCCAATCATGAATCGAAAATAGACAATAATACCACGGAAAACCCAGCAGCAATGCTTCCTGCATTATTAAAAGAGAATACTATACCATACACTTCGATAATTCAAACCAATCAGTCAGACTCAGGTACTGGTATATGGGCTGCGACGTCCGACAAAGTCAATCCTGACTATTCGGAACAGCTGGCACTGCCCATATCCACTTCGAGTTGGCCACAATTAAAATATGTAGGACAAGTGCTGCGAACTTATCTAGTTGCTGAAGGTGTTAAGGACGTTTTTTTAGTTGATCAACATGCTGCCCATGAACGTATTCTGTATGAGAGAATCAAAAAAACATGGCAGCAAAATCAAATTCCACTGCAGCAATTACTTGTACCTCAAACCTTTACTGTTACTGAGAAAGAGTTAACCTTATGGAAAGAAAAGAAAGATTTATGGCTAAAAGCCGGTATTGTCCTAGAAGAATTCGGCCCCGATACTCTAGTGCTTAGAAGTATACCCCAGATCATGTCTTTACCAGCAGCTATAACGCTAATTCAAGAACTGTTGTCTGAGGAACCAGGCAATCAAGACAAGCTGGCTTGGGAGCAAGAGCGACACCATCTGCTGGCTACCCTAGCCTGCCATGCTGCCCTCAAAGCTGGTCAAATCATGACTGCTGATGAAGCTACTCAACTGATAGCTCAACTTGGTTGCTGCCAGCATCCTTTTAACTGTCCTCACGGTCGCCCAACGTTAATCTGTTTAAGCCAGCGTGAATTGGACCGTCGGTTCTTACGCCGCTTAACCTAGGAGGAGTTTTGTACTATGGATCCTTTGTTAGTGATCTTAGGTCCTACAGCTGTGGGCAAAACCAAAATAGCTATTGCCGTTGCCCAAAAGTTAGCAGGGGAAATTATTTCTGCTGATTCTATGCAGGTATATCGCCATCTAGATATTGGCACAGCCAAGCCTTCTTTAGCTGAGAGGCAGGGAGTACCCCACCACCTAATCGATTTGATCGAACCTGAGGAGCAGTTTAGTGTAGTTCGCTTTCAAAATGAGGTTAAGCGACTAATACCAGCTATTGTTAGTCGGGGGCATCTACCTATGCTGGTAGGTGGTACCGGACTATATATAAGTGCAGTAATAAATAATTACCAATTTGCACCCAGCAAACCGGATCCTTCGTTGCGCAAACAGCTGCTGATACAAGCTGCTAACTTAGGCCCTCAGGTTCTCCATGAAAAACTATCACGGCTTGATGCCGCTGCTGCTGAACGTATTGAACCTACTGATGTAAGACGTATTATCCGGGCATTAGAAGTAGCTTCTACCGGTGATAAGTTATCAGCTTGTGGCCAAGGTCCTCTTCTTTATCGGGTACTGCAAATCGGACTTATTCGTGAACGTAGTAGACTTTATGAAGCCATAAACCAACGTGTAGAAACCATGTTTGAGCAAGGTCTATGTGAAGAAGCCAGGTGGTTGCTGGAAAAAAATCTTAGCCCTAATTCACCGGTTTGCCAAGCACTAGGCTACAAGGAAATTTGGCCTTACTTTCATGGTCAGGCTACCTTAAATGAAGTAAAAGAAAAGGTAAAGCGTCAAACCCGCCGCTTTGCTAAAAGACAGCTTACATGGTTTCGCCGAGATAAGCGGATTATTTGGTTGGACATCGACCAATATACCACTGAAGAAGCCTTAGTCACAGAAATTGTTCGCTTGACAGAAGGAAAACTGTTGGTAAACCACGAATAGGTATCAAATAGCCCCACAAGAAAGAAATAGGCTGGAGGCGATAAAATGAGTAGACAACAAGCTAATCTGCAGGACACGTTTTTGAACCAAGTCCGCAAAGAAAATGTTCCTTGTACAGTATATTTAGTTAACGGTTTTCAGATCCGAGGACTAATCCGCGGATTTGATAATTTCACCGTAGTCCTAGAATCTGAAGGTAAGCAAATGCTAGTGTATAAACACGCTATCTCCACTGTTACACCTGTCCGTCCTGTCAATTACAGCACAACTGCTGACACTACCGTTGACTAGCATCTGTTTTTACTGGGCCAACCCCCGCTTAAAAGCGGGGGTTGGCTTTTTTCTAGCTATTTTATTTAGCTATTGTCTTACAAGATAACAGGAGGCAAGCACACCCTTAGCTTTAATTGCGTATATTATAATGACAAGGCAAGCCGGAGGTGCAGATAGTGTTTTGGCACGAAGGGAGAAAACAAGATTCTACTATCAAACGCATTAATTCATTGGTGACCAATGGTCAACTAACACCCCCAGCTGCCCTAGCTTCTCTTTGTCAAACTACCGACCCAACAACGGCAACAGAATCTAATTCGTCGGACACGCTACAACAAGCTTTATCTCAACTTAACAACTTGGTAGGCCTTGACGATGTCAAGCAACTAGTCCTTGAAATCAAAGCCCTGGTGGAAATTCAGCAGCGTCGGGCTAGAGCAGGGCTTATTAATGAACCTTTGGTATTACATATGATTTTTCGAGGAAATCCAGGCTCTGGCAAAACTACGGTAGCCCGTATCCTCGGTAGTATCTTCAAGGGTCTAGGAATCCTTTCTAAGGGGCACTTGATAGAAGTAGAACGTGCTGATTTAGTGGGAGAATACATCGGGCATACCGCAATAAAAACTAGAGAACAAGTAAAACGTGCTCTCGGCGGAATTTTGTTTGTAGACGAAGCCTATTCTCTGGCTAGAGGTGGTAACAAGGATTTCGGCAAGGAATCTATCGATTGCTTAGTTAAATTAATGGAGGACCATCGCGACGATTTGGTGCTGATTTTAGCCGGTTATAGAGAAGAAATGGATTTCTTTCTTAAGAGTAACCCTGGATTAAGATCGCGCTTTCCTATTCAAATTGATTTTCCCGACTATACACTAGAGCAACTATTGGATATCGCTCAAGTATTTTTGTCTGAACGAGATTATTGTCTAAGCACAGCCGCTCGCGAAGAACTTTCCCGCCAACTGCGCTTGACCCAATACCTACAGCATAGCGGCAATGCTCGCTTAGTTCGAAATCTAATTGAAAGAGCTATCCGACGCCAAGCTGTACGATTAGCCGATAAGCAGCACTTGAGCAGAAATGAGCTAATGACAATAGAACCTGTAGATCTAAAGGGAGGGTCCGCCGCATGAAAGAATGCTTGGTAGTAGGAAAAGTTGGCACTGGTAAAACCCTCTTTGTACTTAATTTTGCTTCTTATTTAGGTTTTAGCCAAGTCAATATAACCATCGAGTATCCAGATGGGCGAATAAAAACTAAACATTATAGCATCGATACCGCTCGTCAACAATTGGTAGGGGTCGATCTTCACACTACAAAATCATTACAAAGCATAGTAATAGATATACCAGCTGTTAAAGGAGTCCGGCGCTGCTTAATTACCGATTCTAGCGGTCTAATCGACCATATTCACCAGGATATAAATATCCGCCAGGCCATAGCTCAGACACTAAGCGCCATTAGACAAGCTGATCTTATTATTCATATTGTCGATAGCAGTCAAGTAGGAATTCACGATGCTCCTTCCGCTCTAGGCGAAGTGGACTATCAGGTAGCCCAATTTGCCCAAATGCGAGGTGGTTACGTAATCTTAGCCAATAAAATGGATATACCCGGTGCTGAAAGGGGATTAAGTAAACTTAGCCTGGAATTACCTGGTCATAAGATTATTCCGATTTCTGCTCTGCACAAACAAGGATTCAAGGAGGTAAAGGCTTTTGTTCGTCACCATCTTTAAGATAGGTTATGCTTGGGGTGCGCTCTGCTTGGTTCAATTGGCCATCAAGTTACTCGATGACTACTTAGACCGAGAAGAAGATGGTGACGACCACCGCTTTTGCTTGGCCGATGTCATGGGTGAAGGAATCTTAGCTTACGCACTGTTGTTGTATGCAGTAGCAGCTAGGCTTTCTCCTGAGTGGACTTTCACCATTTTCCTTAGTAGCTATGCTTGTGGAATGTTAGGTAGCAATGACTGGCTCCTACCAACCGGCGTTCCAGCATGGATAGAAATAGTATGTACGCTGCTATTGGGTCTGCTCTTAACCGATTGGAGGGAAATGCTCTCCTCTTGGTTGCTGGTTTCAGGTGTTCATTTGCTAGATGATGTCCTAGATGAAAAACGGCAAGGACAACAGGTGGCCGTCAAGAATTTGGCCTACCGATGGGGGCGAATGGAAGCCTGTCTATTAGGAATAATGTTCAGTTTGTCAGCCCTTTTCTTGGCCCCACTAAAAACGTTCCTTTCCTGGTTGGCTCTACCGTCAGTAATTTATGTAGCAGCTAATCCGTGGAAAGCGAAGAAGAAGAGGTGACATTATGCTCTTTTTTCCTTGGAGCTTAATTGTTCTTTCTGACTTGTTTTTTCTTTGCATCGGTTTTGCCTGGGGACGAAGATACGGTTTGCAAGAAGGTATATTGCTGGGTCATAAGGAAGCACCCATTTTGCTAAGACGAGCATCTTTGTTGGCTGGCCACTGTTTACTTTGCCAGCAAGATACTAATGCTTCTTACCGGAACTAACTTGCCCATACTCAAAAAGCACTCCTGCTTACACCATATGTGGTATAATATTATCAGGCCAAAGACTAAATACCATGCCATGACTAAACTGCTAAATTTGTTGTACACCATAGAAATGGAGGAACATAGGTGAAAGATTTGATCCCAGATAAATTTGATCCTCGTATCCTAGATTTAACACAAGAAATTAAGGCTGAACAAGATATTAAAGTTGCCTATGAACGTGTAGATGAGACCGTACAAGCAAATCAACTGCGTTTATTAAAAGCTTATCGTACTACCCGCATCAGTGATACGGATTTTACTACTACTACCGGTTACGGTTATGATGATGAAGGCCGCAATAAACTGGAACAATTATTTGCCACTACCTTCGGTGCTGAAGCTGCGTTGGTTAGGCCACAAATTGTTTCTGGTACCCATGCTCTGGCCTTATGTTTATATGGGACGCTTTTTCCAGGCGACGAATTAGTGGCAGTAACCGGTCGTCCTTACAACACACTAGCTGGTATTATTTCAGGGAACAGCAAAAAACGTGCTGGTTTTCTTATTGATTATGGCATTATTTACAAAGAAGTCCCTTGGGCAGAAAATACAACGCTGAATATACCAGCAATAAAAGCGTCTATTAGTCCCCGTACACGAGCTGTACTGATACAACGTTCACGAGGTTACAGCCTGCGACCGTCGCTGTCAATAAACGAAATCAAACAATTAATCCAGCTGATAAAGTCAGTTAATGAATCAATAGTAGTTATTGTTGATAATTGCTATGGTGAATTTGTAGAATACGAAGAACCACCAGCAGTAGGAGCTGATCTGACAGCTGGGTCCCTTATTAAAAATCCTGGTGGTGGGCTAGCACCATGTGGCGGATATGTTGTAGGTAAAAAAGAATTAGTAAAACTTGCTGCCAGCCGCTTAATTGCTCCTGAGCTTGGTATTGAATGCGGACCCACTTTAGGGCTCAATCGGCTATTTTATCAAGGATTATACATGTCCCCCTTGATAGTCGGTGAAGCTTTGCACGGTGCTATTTTCGCTGCCCGGTTATTTGAACTTCTTGGTTTTACCGTCTTTCCTAAACCAACTGCACCACGCCATGATTTGGTCCAAGCTATCTGTTTAGGGGATGCTGCGAAAATTCGCGTCTTTTGTCAAGCAATACAAATGGCATCACCCGTTGACTCATATGTTCTACCAGAAGCCGCTCCTATGCCCGGCTACGACATCCCTGTTATCATGGCAGCAGGTACCTTTATTCAGGGTTCATCCATAGAGTTATCAGCTGATGCTCCTATGTGTCAACCATTTACAGTATTCCTACAAGGAGGGTTAAATCGCTATCAGGTGGAATTTGCTGCTATGTTAGCTGCACAAGCATTTATTAACGAAGGCTTCCTCTAGAAGTCTCGCAAACCAATGTGGTAGGTTCACATTAATCTACATTTTACTAATTACTAATCTAGTGTTAGGTGGGGGAGGGGTGTGGGAATGAGTACCATGCGTATTGGTATTCCACGATCATTATTTTTCTATTCGTATTTGCCCTTCTGGCAAACCTTTTGGTCAGAACTGGGATATGAAGTAATTGTATCTCCACTAACTAACAAAGACATCCTGGATCAAGGCATAGCTCACTCAGCTACTGATCTTTGCGTTCCTGTCAAGATTTTCCACGGTCACGTTTCCTATTTGATAAATCAGGCAGTTGTAGATGTCTTATTTGTGCCTCGTATGGTAAATGTGGGTACAAATGATACTTTTTGTCCTAAGTTTTTAGCTCTACCAGAAATGATAAACTGTTCATTTTCAACCATGCCAGCCATGGTTTCACCTCGTATAGATGTCCGTGGGCGGTTGCAATTGTTTAAATTATGTACTGATCTGCAGCGTCAATGGGCACCCAAAAAAAGTGTTTGGGGGCCTTTCGAAAAAGCATACACAGCACAATCACAGTACGAAGCCCAGCTAGCTAACGGCCTGTCTATAGATCAAGCTTGGCCCACTTTTGCTGAATCCAAATATACAGAAGCAAAAAAATCATTATCGTCTATTACATCAGAACTAAAAATAGCTGTCTTAGGTTATCCTTATGCCGTCTATGACAGTTTCATAAATGGTGACGTGCTTAAGAAACTATCACACCTTGGAGTTAGCATAGTAACAGCTGACATGATCCCATTTAAAAAACGACGTTTGCACCGACTATCCAAGGATTTGTTTTGGCATTACAGTAATATGGTAATCCAGGCTGGTGTCTTTTGGTTAAACCAAAGTGTATCAGGTCTTATTCATATTACCAACTTTGCTTGTGGTCCTGATGCCATGGTCGGAAAAATGTTAGAGCTGGCCTGTAAACAACAAAACAAACCATTACTTACGTTGACCTTAGACGAGCAAACAGGTCAAATTGGCATCAACACCCGAATCGAAGCTTTTGTTGATATGCTGCAAAGGAGGATCCGGTATGCGCATAACCTTCCCTTACATGGGTAATTCTCCGCTCGTATTGAAGCAGATTCTAGGTGAACTAGGTTATGATGTGGTTGTACCACCTGTTCCCAGTAAACGGACTTTGGATTTGGGTACAAAATACGCTCCTGAGTTCGCCTGCATACCATTTAAGATCCTATTGGGAAGCTATTTGGAAGCCATTAGTTTAGGAGCAGATACCATTATTAGCACCGGTGGTGTTGGCCCTTGTCGAGCTGGTTACTATGGAGAGCTTCATCAACGCATTTTAGCTGATCTGGGTTATAATGTAAAAGTCATAATTATTGAACCACCGCTTAGACGTCCAGCTGATTTTCTCCATGCTCTCAAATTACTATTCAATGAAAGAAAAGCCCCTTTATGGAAACTCCCAGATATATTTTGGCGAGGTTGGTTAAAACTTAAAGCTATTGACCAGGTCGAGAAAGCATCCCATGATATTCGACCTTATGAATTGAATAAGGGAGAAACCACTGTGGTCTTCCGTCAGTGTATGGAAGAATTAGACAATGCCCACTCCCGAGTTGAGATCGAACAAGCTACACAAAGTAGTCTGCAAAAGCTGGCTAATATAGCTCAAGATCGTTCCCGTAAGCCCCTTAAAGTGGGACTTATCGGTGAGATATATGTTGTCTTAGAACCATTTGCGAACCATGATGTTCAAGTAAAATTAGAGGAAATGGGCGTGTTAGTAGATCGTTCTATTTATTTAGCAGAATGGACTCAAAACAATGCTCTTGGAAACCGAGAATATGATGTTAAGAAAGCAGCCGAACCGTTTTTAAGCGAGCTGGTAGGTGGGCATGGACGAAATAGTATTGGCGAAACAGTCCTGTATGCTCGCCGGGGGTTTGATGGAGTTATCCAGCTAGCTCCTTTCGCTTGTATACCTGAGATTGTTGCCAAGAGTATCCTGCCTTATGTCAGCCGCAAGCTTAATATACCAGTCATGACTTTGTTTTTAGACGAACAAACGGGTGAAGGTGGCATCCGTACCCGATTAGAGGCTTTTGTAGATTTGCTTAGTCAACGACGGAACAAGAAAGAGGGGCAGTTGGCGTGCGTGGATATTTAGGGGGTGATGTTGGTTCGGTAAGCACCAATTTGTTAGCTACCGACGAGCACGGAACAATTATTACCAGCCTTTACATTCGTACCCAGGGACAACCCATAGCAGCTATACAAGAAGGATTAGCTATGTTACAACAGGAATTGCCCCACGACTTTGAAGTTTGCGGAGCCGGGGCTACTGGTAGTGGGCGTACTTTAGCTGGTGCTATTGTAGGTGCAGATCTAGTGAAAAATGAAATTACCGCCCATGCAGTTGCTGCTTCGCGGTTAGTTCCTGATGTTCAAACGGTACTCGAAATAGGTGGTCAAGACTCCAAGATCATCATCTTGCGAGACGGTGTAGTAACTGATTTTGCCATGAATACTGTTTGTGCTGCAGGAACAGGATCATTTCTGGATCATCAAGCTCAGCGTCTAAATGTACCTATAGAAGAATTCGGTAACTATGCTCTTAAAGCTAAAAACCCGGTAAGAATCGCCGGGCGCTGTACAGTATTTGCTGAATCTGATATGGTGCACAAGCAACAACTGGGCCATAGTCTAGAAGATATTATCGCGGGGCTATGTGAGGCATTGGTGAGAAACTATCTTAACAACGTGGCTCGAGGTAAAGATATTTTACCGCCAGTGGTATTCCAAGGGGGAGTGGCCGCTAATACTGGTATCAAAACTGCGTTTGAAAAAGCCCTAAAAACACAAGTTTATGTACCTGAGTATTACGGAGTGATGGGAGCGTGGGGAGCAGCTTTGTTGGCCAGCGAGAAAATGGCCGTTGACAATAATGGACCATCTAAATTCCGTGGATTTCAAGCAGCAAAATTAGACTATGAGGCGTCCAGTTTTGACTGTCAAGGCTGCCCAAACCAATGTGAGGTTATTAGTATAAGCATGGAGGGTAAGGTAATCGCCCGCTGGGGCGACCGTTGTGGTCGTTGGGAAAGTATGTTAGGCAGTATTACCTAGGAAGGAAAGAAGCCTTCCTTGACGCCGCTGTTTCCCCCTAGTATAATCTGTATCAAAGGGTTCTAATCTAGGATAACACAAGGAGGCACACTATCCATGCCAGATTACGAATACCGTTGTCGTGATTGCGGTACATTTTTTGAAGTCCATGCAAGCTGTCAGGACAAGCCCGATCACCCTCCTTGTAGCCATTGCCAGAGCAATAATACCCACGCTGTTTTTTCGGTCTTTACCATTGGCAGTTGTAGCAGACATACCGGTACTACAAAATCCAG
>JAAYWY010000008.1 GCA_012516165.1 Bacillota bacterium | reverse complement strand
TAGCCCATGGCGGCCTTATCAAAGGCATACTATGCATGGCCAATAGCATGGACCTTAGCCAGCGTTCACAGCTAGTACTAGACAACGCTTCCTATACCACTATCGAACTATGAAAAGGGCCGGCCTTCGTGCCAGCCCTTTTCATATTCCCAAACTGCCCCTACCACCGCACCACACTGCATCCTATGGAAACCCGGACAGGCACAGAGGCCTGTCCCTACGTGATACTGCATGCACCCACATGTAGGGGAGGGGCTCCGTCCCCTCCCGAACACATACCACTGCAACCCCTGGCATACGTCCGATTCCATGCTGGTTTGTACCACAGGAACACGGACAGGCGCAGAGCCTGTCCCTACGTGATACTGCATGCACCCACATGTAGGGGAGGGGCTCCGTCCCCTCCCGCAAGACATAAATAACAAACGCGCAGGTGATTTTATATGGGAACATTACCACAAAGAAAAAATATTCGGCTACAAAATTACGATTACTCGAAGCCAGGCTACTATTTTATTACAATATGTACACACAATATGCAAAATCTATTAGGTGTGGTTGTAGGAGGGATAGACCCTTATGTTCGGTTAAGTAACATTGGAAAACAAGTGGAAGCAAATCTGTTAAAACTACCAGAAATTTATACTGGCATTGTTATTAAGCCACATGTTGTCATGCCTAACCATGTTCATTTTATAGTGCAGTTAACAGCTAAGCACAGAGGTCTGCCCCTCCCTAAGCTGATTGGACGATTCAAATCTTATACCACAAAATTGTATCCTGATATACTATGGCAACGTAGCTATTATGACCGTGTCATTAGGAACGAAAAGGAGTACCTGGCAATATGCGAATACATACAAACAAACCCACTAAGATGGGAATTGGACAGATATTATAGCAACTAGAGCTAAATATTGTACACACCCATGTGTAGGGGAGGGGCTCCGTCCCCTCCCGCAACACATACCACTGCAACCCCTGGCATATATCTGTTTCCATGCTGGTCTGTACCACAGGAACACGGACAGGCGCAGAGGCCTGTCCCTACGTGATACTGCATGCACCCACTTATCGAGTAGGAGGGGGCGCCTAGCCCCCGTCCCCTCCCGAACATATACCCGCTGTAACCCTTGGCATACGTCCGATTCCATGTCGGTCTATCCCACAGGAACACGGGCGCCCGCGGAGGGTTATCCTTCGGATGCAAGTTGTCCCTACGTGCGCCCGGCATGGGTGCTGCCTATAGGGTGAAAGTCCCGAACGGCGCCTGCTAATTTTGCGATTTCATAAACTTAGAAACTAGCCCCATCTCCCGGGTCAAGAATAGTTACTTTAGCATCTGTTTTACTTTCTACCAACTTTTTAAACTGCTGTGGGTCTTGAGTAATAGGAGGGAAAGTATTGTAGTGCATGGGGATTACGTGCTTGGGTTTGATGAGCCTCACTGCTTCTGCAGCATCTTCCGGGCCCATGGTGAAATAATCGCCAATAGGCAGCAAGGCAATGTCGATGTTTTCTTTAGCCAAGAGAGCCATATCACCAAAGAGAGCCGTATCACCAGCAAAATAGATGTTCTTACCGGCAATGTTTATTACAAAGCCGCAGGCAATGCCGCCAGGGACACCGCTGCTGTGGATAGCTGGAACCAATTTTACACTGCCGAAATCGGCCGGAATTTTTCCGCCGATGTTGCCTCCTTCAAAAGAGATACCTTCCGCTTGAAGGGACTGGCAAATGTCAAAGGTGGAGTACACCTTGGCCCCGTTGGCCTTAGCTATCGCTTTGGTATCGCCCAGGTGATCGTTGTGGGCATGGGATACCAAAATATGGGTAGGATGCACTTCCTCTGGCTTTTTAGCAGCTAAAGGATTACCGGTTAAAAAAGGATCGGTAAGGAGACTATGTGGGCCCGCCTTAATAAGAAAGCATGATTGGCCCAAAAACTCAATATTCACTCTAAACACCTCCTGATAATATACTGGTAATATAGGGATACAGCGCACAGTACTGCTATTCGATTTATAGCTGTAAAAATCCTTCTTTGCTAGGCTCCCTATGCGCACAGTGCGGTAACCACAGCCCTATGAGGGTATTACAGCGGCAGGATGTATTTTTGGATCATAACAAAATGCAGAATACTTCCAGCGGAAATGAACAGATGAAAAATTTCATGAAAGCCAAAGCGCCCCGGGAAAAAGTTAAGGCACCGCGTAGCGTAAATAAATGCTCCAACGGAATAGGCAATTCCTCCGGCTATCATAAATATAATCGCTGCATGGGGCAGGTGTCTTATAAGTTGTGGGAACGGTATCACAGCTATCCAACCTAGGAGGAGATAAAATATAGCCGACAGCTTACGGGACCTGAAAATACGCCAAAAGGTAAAACCGATGCCCAAAATAGCCAGGACCCAAATCACAGTTAACATAGGCCATTTCCAGGTTTTTGACAGACCATAATAAAACACTGGCGTATACGATCCGGCGATAAAAAAGTAAATGGCTGCATGATCCAACTTCCGGAGCCAGGCTTCTTTTTGGGGTGTGGTCTTAACCCAATGATAAAGCGAACTAGCCCCATAAAGCGCAAGTATGCTAATACCATAAATAGACATGGTAATAACTTTAGCTGTATCACCTTTGCTCAAAGCAACCAGGGTTACCAGACCGGCAATACCGGCAATAAAGGTCAGAAAATGTGTCCACGTATTAACCGGTTCCTTCATTTTTAAAAGCGACATAACTATCCTCCTATTTCCGTACTTCAGGTTTTTCACCTAAGCTAATAATACACCATTAGCCCCTGAACAGGAAACAAATATCCGCCATGGGAAAGGAGATCAAGAAAGAAATATAAAAAAGAATAACAGCAAACACCGGCCACAAGGATTAATTTCCAAGTGGCCGGTGTTTATTTTTACCAGGAGGCAGTTATTTGCTTTTACCTAATTCGATGTTTTTATAGTATGCTCCCAGCATGGCCTGAATAACGGCATTGCGGAAACCACCTTTTTCTAGCTCCGCTACCCCTACAATGGTGGATCCGCCAGGGGAGCAGACGGCGTCTTTTAAGGCACCAGGGTGAAGTCCACTCTCTAATACCATGGCTGCTGAGCCGATGGTAGCTTGGGCAGCGTATTTCATTGCCTTGTCCCGGGGAACCCCGGCCATAACGGCCCCGTCGGCCATGGCTTCGATGAGCATATAGACATAGGCCGGGGTGCAGCCGGTGGCCACTGTCGCCTCGTCAATACCGTCTTCACGGATGCGGTCGAATTCGCCGGCGGCATGCATGATGGATATAAACTCTTCAAACTGTTCTTCGCTAACTTTTACCTCGCCGCGGACATCGGAGGTGATAAGAATCATTCCTTTGCCGATGGATACAGGGGTGTTAGGCATGATGCGGATGATAGGAAGATCCACATCAAGGTTCTTGGCGATACTCTCCACAGTACCCCCGGCTGCTATGGAAACCAGGACCTTGGGTTGGCCTGCTGCGATACACTCTTTGAGCACGGGGCTGATTTCCCGTAACACCGATGACAGTACCTGGGGTTTTACTGCCAGCGTGACATAATGGGCACTGCGAACCACTTCGGCATTGTCTTTGGCGACACAGCAGCCCAGCTCTTGGGCTAAAGCCTCGGCTTTGTCCAAAAAGTAATCGGTAATAATAACATCTTGGGGATCATTACCGCGGCAGGCGGCGGTAATCAAGGCACCACCCATGTTTCCAGCACCGATAAAACCAATCTTTTTCATTGTATCTTTCTCCTCCCCTGAAAAAACTTGTTTTCTCTCCTACATATCTATCTTAGTACCTATTCCCATCTCCAGCGCCTTATGGTAAATGCTGTGGGCCGTTACCACATCTAGTACAGCGGTCCCAACGGTATTAAATACGGTGATTTCATCAGCAGATACTCTGCCCGGCACCTTACCCAGCAAGAGTTCGCCAATTTCCCCGGTGACTTTTTCTTTGGAAAAAGTACCTTTTTGAATGGGAATAATGAGGTCACCGGCCTCTGCTAGGGCACCGGTATAAGAATCTACATAGACTTTGTCGGCGTGGGTGATAAGGTACTCGTCCAGCTCCTGCATCTCGGGGGTATAAGCCCCGACACCGTTGATATGGCAGCCTTTTTTCACTTTACGGCCATCAAACACCGGCCGCTTTGAAGTGGTGACGGCGGTGATGATATCGGCATTGTAAATTGCCTCATCACTGGACTCTGCCGCCAGGATCTTAGCCCCGTAACGCTCGAGCTCAATATTGGCTGCTTTCACAAAGGCTTCCTTGCGCTCGGCATTGATATCAAACACCTTGACTGTCTTTAGCTTGCGCACCGCCAAGAGGGCTTCCAACTGAGCCATGGCCTGGCCACCGGTGCCGAACAGGGCGGCGGCAGAGGCATCTTCCCGGGCCAGGTACTTGGTTGCTGCTCCAGCCGCTGCGCCGGTACGCACCTGGGTGACATAGGTGCCATCCATAATGCAGATCACTTCGCCAGTGGAGCCCTCCAGCAGGGCTATCTGGGCTGGCACCGCCGGTTTGCCCAGCTTGACGTTATCTGGGAACACCGATACTATCTTAATGCCGATAGCATCTATACTTTTAACATAAGCTGGCATATAAAGGCTCTGGCCGTTGTGCTTTGGGATATCGATATTGATGCGAAGAGGGACAACGCAATCTCCTGCTGACAAAGCCTTATAAGCGATTTCATCAGCGGCGATGGCATCTTGCATAGTATAAAAACGTTTAATATCCTTCTCGGATAAAAACAACATCTTGGTACATCCTCCTTTTCCAGGTAGTATATAATATAATTATATTGTTACTTAATCACCAGCCACCGGGGCAACCGTGTTAGCTTTTCTGCGTTTGATTTCGTTGAGGACCATTGTAAGGCCGGTGTAACCTACCACAAAGGCCACAACCCACTTGAGCATCTCGGTATCGAGGCTCTTGACTACGTAGACGGCGAACAAAACGCCGAGGGTACCAAAAATAGTGGAAAACATGGTGACCTTGCGGCTGTAGTTGCCGTATTTTACAAACTCCATGCTGCCTACGGAGCAGGAAAAAGTGCAGGCACCCATCATAACGGGAAAAGCTACGGCTGGATTTAGGCCTAGAGTATAAATGGTGGCCATAACCGGTGCATACGAACCGATACCCACGTTGTTAAGAGCACCAAAGATAAACACCAGGACGGCTGCAATGATGAGCTTAATACCTGTCAAACCGTTGCTGACACCGGACTGGGGGATAACGCCGAATTTCTGAGCTAGAATCATCAAACAGGCTACTATAAGACCTGTTCCCATATACATACGGATTTTCTCGGCAGGCATTTTAGCAACAAAACGAGGTCCTAAAAACGAACCTGTCGCCTGGGCGGCAATACACACCACTAAAGTGAGAATATCTACTTCAATAGAACTGATATAAGACAAGGCCATTACGGCCACCGGTATGGTGCAGGCAGTGTTCAAAGTACCGGGAAGGTTTTCATCCGGTACGATCCCGAACTTGCGGTAGACAATGGTGCCGAGGGCAAAGTCAGAGATACCGAAAGTCCCAAGTACTTGGGCGATACAGGTATAGATAGCCAGGAAAATGGGATTTCCCGGTTCTGCCTTGGCTTCCTCGCGATGCTGGAAATAGTCCGTAAAAAATCTAATTGCAAACAGACCATTGAACACGATAATTAACCCAAGAACAATTTTTAAAATCATAAATTATGCCTCCTTTTGTAATTGTAATCTTTAACTGGCCTGACCTCTTGGGGGTTCACTGGTTGGCAGCAGCTGACAGCACCTCCTTCCAGTACCACTTTATTCCTTATGGTCTACCCCTTTTGAGCGGGCAAACCGCTGGAGGGTATATTGTATACCCCACCGTATTTGTGATATAATTAACTAATACATCACGGCAATTTCTTGCTGGGAGCCTCTGCTTACTTTGTTAATCTCTTATCAATTACCATATTACCTGTTTATACGGTGGTTTTTGAAGGGCTTTTATAAGGAATTGCACTCTCTAAACTTTAAAAGTTATGGTTTTTATTGATAAAAAGTTATCAAAGAAAGGACGTACTCATGATGGATAGCATTGACTACAAAATTCTCCAGATCCTACAGGAAGATGGGCGAATCCCCATGACAAAGCTGGCTAAGGAAATTTGTTTGTCCACTCCGGCTACCATTGAACGGGTTAAAAAACTGGAAGCCAATGGAGTAATCACCGGTTATAAAGCCGTAGTCAATCCCAACAAAATTGGCCTTAACTTCAATGCCTTTGTTCTTACCACTGCTTCTTTAGAAAAACGCGATATTTGTACCCGTTTTGTACAACAGGATCCGAGGGTTTTGCAGGCATATAGAGTAACTGGGCGTTTCACCGGTTGTATGAAAGTAGCTTGTAGTAATGAGGAGAGCTTCTTGGATTTGCTCCATAACTTTTATGACTTTGGTGTTTACGAAACGTATATGATAGTGGAAAACCTGCGAAAACGGGAGATAGCTCTCCCGCCGCCAGAGGAAATAGAAGAATAAAAAAGCCACCACATTTCATAGTGGTGGCTTTTTTATTCTAATAATATTTTTCAGCCGTTTAAAACTTGTCGGCGATCACTTTCCATATTCCCGGGTCTTCAAATCCCAGGCGCCAGATGGCAATTCCGCCGAGGTGGTACTGGGCAGCCAGGTCTAATTTAGCAGCGGTGCTGGAGGGGTTTTCAAACCAGACTTCGCGGGCCCAGTTGCCGGGCCAGTAGGTGAAGTGCGGGCACTGGGAGACAGCATCCCACTGGATGGTGGCTCCGTACCTCTGGGCCAGGTCCACGGCTGCAGTGCTGGTAACGGCTTTTCCGCCGTAGCCATCAGCAGGCCAGTCGTAGCCATAGGCGGCAATGCCCAAGCGGATCTTTTGGGCAGGGATTACTTTAGTGGCATAGTCCAGCACCTGTTTTACCCAGCCGATGGAGGCCACCGGACCGGCCGAGCCACCGCTCCAATGCTCGTCGTAGGTCATGATCATGATGGCATCGGCAATTTTCCCCAGCGCCTGGTAGTCGAACGCACCAGACCAGGCGTTGCTGGGGTCATCCCAGGTTTTGGCGGGCACGGACAATGTCACCTGGCAGCCGTCTTGGTGCAGCTCAGCGGCCAACTCGTGCACAAAGGCCGTGTACAAGTCGCGATCGGAAGTGGGTACGTCTTCAAAGTCAATATTGACGCCGGCGTAGCCATTGTCGCGCACAACCTTAGCAATATTAGCCACGGCGGTTTGCCGTAGGGAAGCATTGGTCAAAATAGCATGCACCAGATCGCGGTCAAAGCCACCGCTGGTTCCGATATTGTGCACCAGTGCCAGCACAGATTTACCAGTAGCCTTAGCCTCTTTAAGCAAGTTATGATAGGTTTGTCCACTCACCGAACCATCCCAGTTAATCTGATAAGAAAACGCGGCCACGGTGGAAATAGTATCCTGATAAGCGGCAAAAGATTCCCAGGACAAATTATCGCCAGCGTAGTATTCTACATAATAACCAACCACATCAAAGGCTTGTCCAGCAGGAGCAGGCGTTGGTTGCGGCAGCGGCGACACCGGTGGTGCCGTTGGAAACGAACGCGGAATCGCCAGTGCCTGTCCTGGATAGATGAGGTCTAATGTTGGCAGGGCATTGACTTTCGCAATTTCTTCCACACTTACCCCATACCGCTGGGCAATTAGGTACAAAGTATCTTTGGGCTGAACTATGTACCGCTGAAAAGAAGCACCAGAGCGAGATGGGTCCGCCAAGGCTAGATCCAGTGCTTCCCAAGTTGCCGGACCAACAATGCCGTCGGCCGCTAGTTTTTGGCGGGTCTGAAACTCTGTTACGGCCTGTTTGGTCTGGTAACCGAAAACAGCGTCAAGCGGACCAGGTTTAAATCCCAGACGAGCTAAGATGGCCTGCAGTTCGGCCACGTCGTCTCCTTGGTCGCCAAGCGCCAATGTCCTGGTGGCTGCTTGGGCGGGGAGCGTAGTCGACAAGAGTAAAAACAGGAGCACAAATACAGCGCCAATACGTTTCACAGTTTCTCCTCCTCGATGGCTGCTTTTTCTTTCTTTAGAAGGCAGACTTTTCCCCAAGCAGGCCCATTATATCCTGATAGAACTAAAACTGTCCCTTCCAGGTAGCAGTGTAGGTTTCTTCGCATCAAAAAATAAAGCGCCGACAAGACGGCGCACTGGGGCGGATCGCAGTATTTGACACCCATGGTAACCAAAGGAAAAGTTGGCGCCTTACGGCGAAGACAAGGCAGCGGGTGGTGGCAAGGTCTCGGCTGGTGCTGTAGGCTCCCCAGACGGCGACTGGGCCGAAGGCGCCGTGGGCTCTGAAGGCTGCTGGTCGCTGGGCGGAGCCGCCGTGGGCTCAGGCTCCTGCAACGGGGACAAAGGAGCAGCCGGAGTTTCTTCTGGTTCTTTAGTATTATCTAAAGGCCAAGTTAGCTGCCAAGAACTCCAGGGTGTGTGCTTTGTGCACGGCTGCCAGGGCTGTGTCCCCTGGATAAACACTTCCTTATATAC
>JAAYWY010000048.1 GCA_012516165.1 Bacillota bacterium | reverse complement strand
GTGGCCAGAACGCTTAGCTCTGCCCCGGTTCAGCAGCAGAAACCAGTAAAGATCAACTACGGGCCTAAATTAGAAGAAACGTTAGCGTTACTGGAGAAGGAAATTAGGAGCCATGCTGCCATAGCAGCCGATTTTCCACCTCGCTGGCTGGCGCTGAGAATATTGGAGCAGGATGAAAGGATCATGGCTCGATTAGCTCAATACACCGGAGGTAAACAGCTGCTAAAACGTCTGCAGGAAATTGCTCATTGGTCAGACTTAGTCCCCGACGATATTGAATCCATGCTCATTGACCGCCGCTATGATTTTATTGTCAATATAGCTAAACAGGTTGTGATCCGGCAGCAGTCAACAACCGAACAAAAGTCTTTGTCCGACCGCATTGATGCTGTTGTCACTCACCGGTATCTGGGAATTCCTATTTTCTTGTTGGTGATGTGGACTATTTTTCAGTTGACTTTTGCTCTAGGGGATCGGTTGGTTAGCTTAATAGAAACATTTTTTGACTGGTCAGCGGACATGGTGGCTAACTGGCTGACTGCTGTGGGAGTACCGGAGTTGGCTGCATCTTTAGTAACCGATGGTATTATCAGTGGTATCGGTGCTGTGCTGGCCTTTATGCCTTATATTATGCTCTTATTCTTTGCTATTTCGCTGTTGGAAGACAGCGGCTATATGGCTCGGGCAGCCTATATTATGGACCGCCTTATGCATGTACTTGGTTTACACGGCAAGTCGTTTATTCCCCTACTTTTAGGTTTCGGCTGCACGGTCCCAGCTATTATGGCCACCCGTACCTTAGAGAATAAACGGGATCGCTTGATTACTATTTTGATTACACCGCTTATGTCCTGCAGTGCTCGTCTGCCTATCTATGCTTTATTTGTCGGCGCTTTTTTCTCAGCCAATAAAGGTCTGGTAATATTCTCCTTGTACCTTTTGGGAATGGTGCTGGCTATAGTGATGGGTATGTTGTTCAGCCGATTGTTGTTTAAAGGCGAAACCTCTTACTTTGTGATGGAACTGCCGCCTTATCGTTTGCCTACTTTCAAGAGCACCTTTATCCATATGTGGGAGCGGGCGCGGATGTTTCTTCGTAAGGCAGGTACTATCATTTTAACGGCAGTGGTTTTGGTATGGGCGCTGGCTAATTTGCCGTTGGGGGTACAGTACGCCAGCCAAGAAAGTATATTAGGGCAAATCGGAACATTTTTAGCTCCGCTATTTAGACCGGCTGGATTTGGTACGTGGGAAGCAGGCGTGGCGCTGGCCTTTGGCGTGTTGGCCAAAGAAGTGGTGGTGAGCACACTAGGGGTTGTATACGGGGTACAGGAGGCGGGGTTAACTCAGGTTATCGCCCAGAACTGGACACCGCTGGCGGCGTATTCGTTTATGGTTATGAGTCTCTTGTATACACCGTGTGCTGCCACTATTGCTACTATTAGAAGAGAAACTAATTCCTTCGGCTGGACTGCTTTTGCCGCGGGCTACACCATGGTGCTGGCCTGGACAGCAGCGGTGCTGGTTTATCAAGTGGGTACTCTTTTAGGTTTCTAACTAAATCCTATAAGATTTATCAGATGAATAATTTTGAAGCCATGGCACTGCCATGGCTTTTTCTTGATAAAGAAAAAATTGGTTCCATTTTTGTTATTGACATATGAACAACAACAAGTTTAATATTTAGTTACTGAGGATATATTTGCCAATTAGTATGAATGGCTAAACACTTAGGACCGATTGCTCTGTACTCGGACCAGCTGTCGTTAAAAAACCGATTGAGGAGTATAATTCAAAAAAACAGGCAAAATGACAATATCCGGATAAATAAATGCGAAAGGAGAACAAAAAATGGAATCCCGCCGGAAGCCGCCCCAATGTTATCTGAATAATATGAACGACGGTGCACAAGGTAGAATAATAAAGATTGCAGCTACTGGTGCCACCCGTCATCGCATTTTTTCTCTGGGCCTGGTTGAAGGAAGTACTGTAATTTTCAGAGACAAAAATCCATTAACAAAATCTATACGAGTCGTTATCAGAGGTCGTAGCTTGGAATTGGCAGAGGAGCTAGCGCAAGAAATTGTAGTGGAGGTAAATTCTTAGGTAGCCTAAAGATATCCATGGAAGTTTAGCTAAATAACTTTAGGGAAATGACTCTGACCTTTAATTATTGACATATGCTCATAATAGATATAGTATATAAGTGGGAGATTCCAGGGGGTGATTGAACTGGTAGCTGTGTCAATTACGATTATCGTGGAGAATACTGTGCAGCGGCCTGAACTTTTAGCCGAGCACGGTTTTGCCGCTCTGGTAGATGTTGGCGGCAAGAAGATATTATTTGATACCGGAGCTGGGCAAACACTTATTTCTAACGCTGAGGTTTTAGGGGTAGATCTAACTGATATTTCGGCAGTGGTCTTAAGTCACGGTCATTATGATCATACTGGTGGACTGCGGGCTTTTCTTAAGCTTTATGGTCCGGTGGACGTCTACGCCCATCCCGATGTGTTTCGCGAACGGTACAAAGTGGAAGCCGCTACGGCTCCAGAGTATATTGGTATTCCCTGGACAAGGAAACAACTTCAAGATGAAGGAGCGATGTTGCACCTGAAAACAACGCCAGCAGAACTGGGAGACGGGGTGTTTTTGACTGGTGCAATTCCGCGATTAACACCGTACGAAAACATATCAAATAAATTTCAAATAAAATCGGACAATAGTTGGGAACAAGATGAGATTTTAGATGATCAGGCTCTTATAATCCGCTGTTCCAGCGGAATAGTTGTTTTATCAGGTTGTGCTCACGCCGGGCTTATCAATACTTTAAAACATGTACAGCTACTGACTGGCGAACAAAAGATACACGCTTTTTTTGGCGGAACGCATCTTAATGGAGCTGATAATGGTAGGATCGAATGTACCATCGAAGCTTTGAAAGAATTTGATTTAGACATCGTCGGAGCCGGACATTGTACTGGTTTTGGAGCCAGTGCGGCTTTATATAATGCACTGGGCGACAAGTTCGCTTGTATACCTGTTGGTAGCGTTTTTGAGCTGGAGTAACAAACGGTTTAGGGGGGGATGCT
>JAAYWY010000001.1 GCA_012516165.1 Bacillota bacterium | reverse complement strand
TGCTGGGGATGTAGACAGAAAATAACTCTACCAATTAAATGTCTGGTAGAGTTAGCGGTTTATTCGTATTTCTTTCCAACGATGATAATTGGGATAAAGATGGCGAAGGCAGATGCTAAGGTGATAACCAGTTTGTATGATTCCCATATACGGGGGAAGTACCAGCTTAATATCCCATACAGAATCGGGAACAGGACTGCAACACTCAGTGTTGTCACCCGACCTGCGCGCAAAATGTGCGGCCAGTTGCTGTTATTAAAGCGCATCCCTGCTATGTTCAACCGGAAAATCCCATCTGTATAAAAGCCGATGTGGTGTTCATCATAGAAACCTGGCAGCATTTCCTTTATAAAAAGGCAAAACCAGCTGCCAAAGAGCAGCATAAGAAATTCCACTAAAAAAAGATCTGCAAACAGTGTTTCGTTCGAGTATCCAAGCAGCGAGAGGATAAATATCTCAAGCAACGCAACGAAAACACAAGCAATGTATACAGCGGCACGGCGCTTTCGTTTTTGCGCTCTCACGATTGGCTCCTCCTTTGCCGACAGCATAATTGTTTTGGTCAGCAGTTCCTCCACTGTGGAGGGCGAAATGCTTACGGGCTCCTTCGTCCTCTCACCCTGTAATATTTCGGTCACCGTTACGCCAAGCACCTTGGCAAGCGGCATCAGGATAGAGATGTCGGGCATACTCAGTCCCCGTTCCCATTTGCTCACTGCTTTGTCGGATAACATTAATTTTTCAGCGAGTTCCTTTTGCGTATATCCAAGCTCTTTGCGAAGTCCTGCAATAAAGGTTCCGCATTTATCATAATTCATTTCATTCACGCCATTTACCTCCCACAAGCATGATAGCAAGGGCTCTGGAATAACGCAACCGACTGTCGGTAGAGTTGCCGTTTTTACTGATTATAGCGGCTACTACATTAAACATTTTATAATAGAGTTTTCTGTAATCAGCCATATAAGTACCTCCTCCTTTCTCTTAGAAAAAAGAATAGATAAAAAGGGAAGCCAAGAGTTTGTATGCTTGGCTTCCCGCTATGGCTATTGTATTTAAATAGTTTTTTTCAGTATCCGGTGATAACTCGGCCCATCTTCTGGTGCGGATGTGACAGACTCCAGCTTTCCCGCACAAATCATTTCTTCGATGCGCAGAGCAAGCCAGCTATCACTAATGCCCAATTGATATTTTCCGAGGATTCTTCCGATCAGGTTCGCCTCGTGGAATTCACCGCTTTCTGCAGCGATCTCACGAAGAATAAAATGATCGTAAAAGTTTTCTGGAACGCTTTGTAACCGCCCGTTTACGACAGCGCGCAACGCTGCATTTTCTTGCTGAAGTTCAGCCCAGCGCAAAGTGGTAGCTTGGAGTAAGGCAGGCGGAACAGCCTTTTGTAAACTGAGGTAGCAATGCCACTTTCCCGGTTCAACCTCGCCCCAGCTGTTCTGTTGGATAAGTGTTTCATCTTCTATTTCCCATTCTGGGAGCTTGATAAAGACAACCTTGACAGAGGACAGTTTCCACCCCTTTAGCAGGCTCATGAGCCAGTAGAATCCGCACATTTCATCTGGCACATTGCTGTACCAAATACGAAGCGTTTCACCGTTCTGTGCCCGATTACGAATAGCCTCCAAGCTTTTTATGGCATTTTGATGTAATTTTTCTGCGGCTGCTTTTCCAATATCCCTGGGATAGGTGCTGAAAAGCCTTTTCAGTACGGCAAGGCGTTCTTTGCCCACGCCGCTGTCTGTGATGCAGCCAACACTCCATGCAAGATTGAAACTAAATACATCATTAATATTACCGCCCAAGGGAACAGCCTTTTCCCATGCGATGCGTTCTCTTTTTTCAAATTCGTGCTGCGCATTTTCAATCTCGGCTTTTGTTGGTTTGCTGCCATCCGAATGATTTATGATAACGCCAACTGCTCCACCGCAGTATTCTCCCGAACCGTAATGTTGCGCCAGCTTTAAGCTTCCGCCTGCGCTGTCGCTAAACACAATTTCAACCATTAAGTTTAAGTTCACCTCTTTACAAAATGGGCATATGTATTCCACGTTCTGATTTTTATAAACATAACGAGAACGCAGTTTTTCTTTGCCACAATTGGGATATATTACCTCTTGTATTAATTATACCTCGGTCTTGCACCAAATGATAGGTATTTTACTGTAAAAGACGGCTTCTGGGCATCCCTGCCAGTCGCCGTCTTTTGTTTCTAGGGTTGCTAGTGCAACAGCCCCTTGTTGGTGTTAGATGTGATCTTTCTTTGGCCGTCAAGTGCTCTAACTATGCTACACTTGTTTCATTGGTAGCACACCACGATAAAAATAGAAGGTTAAATAACATGGGAAAATCCTGCTAGGTACATAGCCCAGGCGGTGTGGCATAACTGCCAGAAAGGAGGCATGGCTCTTGCCAAGAGATAATTTGTTCAGTATATATAAGAGTAGCTTCTGGGGAATACCTCATCTTTATTAGTAATTAGTGTTAGGTAAGATCCTACCCGGGACACTTGAAAAGGAGGCGATAAAACCGACCGAAAAAGAATAACAAAGAGCATCCGCGCAAAACAGGTTCCAATCATAGTACTTGAGAAAGTGAGAAAATCATGGAGGAAACAAAGGAAACTAAAAAAACCGGTTTTTTTGCGACCCTGAATAACCCCGACAGTATGCTGCATAAGCTGATGACCTACGGTGTTGCCATAGTCATTATTACCCTGTGTATCTTCATTACCCCCGGCCGAGATGCCTTGAATCCCGCTTGGGGCTGGCTGATTACTGCGTTTCTGCTTTACTATGCCTTGCTTTCTAAGCGCATTTTGGAGACTTTGATCTTCGGTTGTGCCATCGGTGTGGCCTTAACTTATGGTACGGACTTCATCAACGGCATTGCCGAGACTACCTTCTCCACCATGGAGATGGAAGATTTTGTTTGGATTGTTCTTATGTGTGGCCTTTTGAACGTCTTCAACAAGCTTCTCAGCCGCGCCGGCTCCATGGATTCCTTTGCCAAATTCATCATGAAGTACGCCAAGAGTGAAAAGCAGGTCCGCGTTTTCAGCTGGCTTCTGCAGTGGCCCCTGTTCTTCGACGACTACATGACCATCGCTGTCGGCGGCAGCATCCTGACCCCCATTTATGATCAGAAGCATATGCCCCGCGAGGACTGCGCCTTCATTGTCCACACCCTGGCCGAGCCCCTGCGCGTTTTGCTGCCTATTACCTCCTGGACCGCCTTCATGGCCGGCCTTTTCGAGTCCGGCGGCCTGACCGACGCCAGCGGCAGCGGTGTCACCTCGTTCTTCAAGACTATTCCCTACAGCTTTTACGCTTGGGTTTCCATCATCGGATGCCTACTGTTCTGCCTGGGCGTCATCCCTAAGATCGGACCCATCAAGCACCCCGACCCCTCGAACTATTTACCTCTGGATACTGAGGAGGATAACGACGCTAAAAAGCACGGCAACTTCGTCGACTTCTTCCTGCCTCTTGCCGGTATGATAATCACCGCAAAGTTCTTCGCTTGGGACATCGTACCCACGCTGCTGGTGGTTCTCCCCTGCATGTGCGCCTACTACATGGTCCGTGGCATCATTACCACCAAGGATATCGAAGGTTGTCTCATCGACGGCTTTGGCGACTTTATGTACCTTGATATCCTGTTCGTTGTCAGCTATGCCCTCGGCGGCATCTTCGAGTCCACTGGCTATATTGACTACCTTGTCTCCATTGCTCAGAACACTGTGAACCCCGCGCTGCTGCCCGTCATGCTATTCGTGGTCTTTTGCTGCAGCGAAGCCGCCATGAGCCTCAACTGGAGTCTTATGCTCATTGCCTTCCCTGTTGTTCTCCCGCTGGCTCAGGGCATCGGCGCCAATGTCTATCTGACTGCAGCTGCCGTTATCTCCGCCGGTTGCTTCGGCTGCCATCTGTGCTACGTGTGCGACTATACCTCTATGACCGGCCAGGTCTGCGGTGTCCAGCCCGCGTACCACGCTTCCACGTGCGTTCCCTACGCCCTGATCTTCGGTGCGGTCACAGCTATCTTGTATCTGATCGGCGGCTTTGTCCTCTGATTTCCTGCCGGTGCTGATTTTTTCTACACCGTGGTAATCATCTCAATTTGAAAAAGGAGCGATACTGAAAATGCAAGAACTGACCAAATACACCTATGTCTTCTCTAAAAATGGTGAGCCTATCGCTCACGCAAAGTCTGGCGAGGTGGTCAAATTCGTCACTCGTGACTGTAACGACGGTCAGATTCAAAACGAGCACCAGTTTGCCGACAGCATCGACTGGAACCAGTGCAACCCCGCTACTGGCCCGCTGTACATTGACGGCGCCGAGCCTGGCGATGTTCTAGCGGTGGATATTCTGAACATCGACGTGGACGATCACGGTGTGGCCTGCACCATCCCTGGCCTGGGACCCCTATGGCCCAGTTGTGAACTGCGTACCCGCCGCATCGAAATCCGCGACGGCTATGCTCTTTTTAAAGACGTCAAGTGGCCCATCGACCCCATGATCGGTGTC
>JAAYWY010000007.1 GCA_012516165.1 Bacillota bacterium | reverse complement strand
TTTTAACGAATATACATAACGTGATTTCCAGGATTAAAATTATCTCTTGATTCACCTGTTATGCCCGGTGGGGCAGGGACTTTTTCAGTGGTTTCGGACTGTCCCCTTGTGTTCTCTAGAGGTTTCCAAAATTATATTAGGTTATATCGATGCAATAACTACTTACAATACCGTTATCTAAAGATATGATAAGCCACATATCGTCCATGTAGTCAACACCCAGATAATAGACAATAGTATTTTCGGGCTCAAAATAGGTTTTGCTTATCTTAAAAGATGCTTTAGTGTTAGCATAGCTTTCTTCTTCACCAAGCAAAGAAACAACTTCCTCTTCTGTCATTCCAACAAGTTTATGCCTTTCTAGCAAATCTGCAACTATTTTTCTTCTGTCATCTGGTTCCTTGGCCCATTTTTCGACAGTGAAAGTGTGTTGATATTTATAAATACCGCAGTAGGCTAAAAAGACGATTACTATCGTCACAAAAAAGGATATTATGGTAATGTTCCATATTTTAGCCCGTTTCGCTTGTTCTTGCATTCTATTTTCATCCACGGTGTTTCCCCCTGTATGGATAACCTTGTTGTGCTTTTTGCCTTAGCGACGCATCATTCTGCAATTATGACACAGTTTATGACGGTCGTTAACATTTGGCAACTTTAATTTCCCTTATTAACTATTGTACTCACCGTAATTACCCGTTGGAAATAAAAGCAAACCAACAAGCGATGGACCGAGCTGCCGGAGGAAGAAAACTCTAGCTTGGCAAATCATCGTCGGTGAGCAAATTGCGCGCTTCTGTCTCCGGTAGGCGCAAAGCGGTAATATAAGCCATTGCTACCATTATTAGGCAGACGCTAAATCCCCGGCGAAAACTAGCTAAGGAATATACTGGTACACCGGCTACCACTGAACCGTCCCAGGTGGCATCCAGAATAAACCCTACCAAAGGCTGCAGTATGGCGGCACCTAAGAAGGCGCCGGTATTGACGGTGCCGGTAGCCAGACCAGAAATGGCCGGTGGGTTCAGTTCTTTGGTGAGCACCATTACGGTGAGATAACCTCCTGTCCCTAAACCCATCAGGAAAAAGAGGAGCTTCAACAGACTAAAGGGAATTTTGCCCGGCCACAGTACCAAAACGCTCCAAGCAATAAGTGGCATGGCACAAAAGGCGAGCATGGTCGGTTTGCGGCGCTTTAGTTTGTCGGAAATTAGGCCGGACAGCGGCCCAGAGATTATGGTGCCTAAAGCCGCCAGCAAAGAGTAAGTAGCGGCTTGGGTCCGGCCTAATCCGTATACTTGCATAAGATAAGGTATGCCCCACATGGCTGTAAGGCTTTGGAGAGCCCCGTTAAAACCCAAGGCCGTTATAAACAAGGGGATTGTATGGCGGTTGTGGAGTACATAATGCAGCGCTTGCCGGAAAGGAATTGCCGACTGTTGCTGGGTATCCGGCAGTTCTGTCCCGGCTTCGTAGGCCTCTAGCTCGGCCATGGAAGGAAGGCCCAGATCCTGGGGACGATCCCGCACCAAAAGCCAGCTGGCCACGGCGCCAACTACTCCCAGCGCTGCTATTACCAAGAAGGAGCGGCGCCAGCCGATGGCGGCCACCAAGAAAGCTAAGGGGGTAGCGGCCAAGACAGCACCGATGTTGCCTATGGTGGAAGTAAGGCCGGTAATGGTGGCGAATTCGCTCACACGAAACCAAGCGGTTTGGGCTTTTTGTACGGCAACAAATACTACCGATACACCCAGCCCAGTGAGAAAACGACCAGCAAAGGCCATGGAAAGCCCCGAAGCCAGGGCAAATAAGGCCGCGCCAGCCGCAGCCAAGAGCATCCCCACTGACACCGGGAGCCGTGGTCCGGTGGTATCAGCCAAAATACCGCTGGGAATCTGCATCACTGTATAGACA
>JAAYWY010000047.1 GCA_012516165.1 Bacillota bacterium | reverse complement strand
GGCAATTCCAAGAAAAATACCAAATAGCAGCCCCAGACCACCTAAAGTAAGAATGGCTTTTACCATTACTTATCACCCCTTAAACTTAAAACAAAATGCCCCGGAACAATCCTTGAAAACCAAAGAAGGCAATAGACATAAGACCAGTAGCTACTAGAGCAATAGGAAAGCCCCTCATACTAGGTGGGATCTCAGCAAAAGCCCACCGTTCGCGAATACCAGCAAAAAGAATAATCGCTAACGACCAGCCAATAGCACTGGCCATTCCGTTAATTACGCTCTCCAAAAAATTGTATTCCTCAGAGATATTCAAAAGCGCAACACCTAGTACAGCACAATTGGTAGTAATCAAAGGTAGATAAATGCCTAATGATTGGTACAACACTGGACTAGTCTTTAGAATTACCATCTCCACAAACTGAACCAACGCAGCAATGACTAAGATAAAAACAATGGTTTGCATATACTGAAGTTCATATTGAACAAGAAGATACTTATTCACTATCCACGTAGCTGCTGACGCCATAGTCATGACAAATATAACGGCTAGACTCATGCCGGTAGCAGTTTCCACCTGTTTGGAAACGCCTAAAAAAGGACACAGACCCAGGAAACGGCTAAAGATATAGTTGTTTATAAGTACGCCACCTATGATAATGGCCAAGTAATGCATGTTAATCCCCCTTCTTAGTTCTCGCCGGTCTTACCGGTAAGAAGGTTTAACCCACCCAGCAAATAGCCTAAAGTAACAAAGGCCCCTGGGGGAAGAATCATCACAATAGCAGGCTCAAATGAAGCAGGAAGCAGTTTTATTCCCCACCAACTACCGTTGCCCAAAAGCTCTCTAATCGTTGCCAGCACGATCAATGCCAGGGTGAAACCCAAGCCCATGCCCAGTCCGTCTACAGTGGAAAGGAGAACATTATTCTTACTGGCAAAAGCTTCGGCCCGAGCAAAAATGATACAGTTAACAACAATTAGTGGCACAAATACGCCCAGTTTAGCATGTATATCCGGCTGTATAGCTTTTAGACTAAGGTCTGCCACTGTAGTGAATGTAGCAATGATTACCACAAAAATAGGAATACGAATTTGTTCAGGAATGATTTTGCGTAAAGCTGAAATCAAAATATTGGACGCTGTCAGGACAAAAATCACAGCAATCCCCATCCAAAATCCATTGGCCACTGCTGTAGTCACCGCTAGCGGTGCACACATACCAATAACTAGACGAAGTGTTGGGTTTTCGTTAATAATACCGTTAAAGAAGGTATCCCATAGCTTTTTCATTTCCCCACCTCCTCGGTTTATGCCCGGACTGTTTGTACACCGTAAACCCGGGGTGCTGTCCACCGCTCGATAAACGGCACCAGTAGATTCATAAGCAAAATAGAATAAGAAACACCTTCGGGATAGCCACCCCACAAGCGAATGAGCACTGTTATAACACCACAGCCTACGCCAAAAATTAATCGTCCTTTAGGCGTGACCGGAGAAGTAACATAATCGGTTGCCATAAAGAAAGCTCCCAGCATGAGTCCACCCGCTAAGATATGGTACAGCGGATCCCCAGTAAACAGACCACCTCGACCACCAAAGACCCAAGTTAGTACTGCTACCGTGCCGATAAAAGCAGCTGGTGTACGCCAATCGATTACTTTTTGCCAAATAAGATACAAACCTCCGACTAGCAAAGCTAATGCAGACGTCTCACCTAAAACGCCACCTACATTACCTAAGAAAAGATCCATGTATGAGGGCAATGTCCCAGCAGCTGTCCCTTTGAGAATGGCCAACGGGGTAGCCCCAGTTATAGAATCTAGCGGTAAGGGAAAATTACCAGCCAAATACTGAGGCCAGGCTGCCAAAAGAAATGCGCGCGCTGTGAGTGCGGGGTTAATAAAATTATAACCCAACCCGCCAAAGGTTTGCTTAACTACGGCTATAGCAAAAACCGAACCTATAACTACTAACCACCAAGGAGCGGTAGCCGGAACATTAAAAGCCAGAAGCAAACCGGTCACAACGGCACTGCCATCACTTATAGTTATCGCTTTGCCTAACGCTTTTTGTACTATTGCCTCTGTGATCACCGCACTGGCAACACCTACCATCATAATAAATAACGACCGAAAACCAAAGAAGTAAACACTGATCACTACCGCTGGCAGTAGAGCAATCACCACCTGCCACATTAGCCAGTCTACTGTCTCTTTGGCCCGTATGTGGGGCGAAGAAGATACCAATAATTCTCCTTGATTAGGGAGAAAGTTTTTATCAGCCATGTTTCCACTCCCCCTATTTGTTACGGCGCCGCCGCGCCAGAACTTCTGCTTTTCCTAACCTTAGCGACGCTACTAAGTGACGTTTGGACGGGCACACATAAGCACAGGAACCACACTCAATACAATCAGCCACATGACCTTGCTCCGCCTGTTCCCACATTTCGTGGCGGCAGTACTGATCCAATAAAGTAGGAATGAGCCTAATGGGGCAAGCTTCCACACACCGTCCACAACGGATGCAAGGCCGTTCCGGCAACACTCTGGCCTCCTCAGGTGATAACAGTAAAATACCAGATGTTCCCTTCATAACCGGCACCTCAGCACTGGTTTGAGCAATACCCATCATAGGACCACCATTTATCAGTTTCCCTACTTTACCCTCTAGCTTGCAATACGATAGCAGGTCGCTAAAGAGCGTCCCTATTCGCACCTTAACATTCTGTGGATTTTTAAGCGGTGTGCCTGTTACCGTTACCACCCGTTCCACCAAAGGTTTCCCGGTTATAATTGCCTGGGCCAAAGCATAGGTGGTACCAATGTTTTGCACCAAGGCTCCAGCATCCACCGGCAAACCACCTGATGGAACCTCACGCCCTAAGATGGCAAAAATCAGCTGTTTCTCTGAACCCTGAGGATATTTGGTCAAAAGCGGTACCACTTCAATATTATCTTCATTAGCTGCCGCCGCTTTTATAGCAGCAATAGCTTCCTTTTTGTTGTCCTCGATCCCTATATATCCTTTTGGGGCACCAGTAACCTTGAGCCATGCTTTCAGGCCTAAAATTATCGTATCCGCTTCTTCCATCATTAAGCGTTGGTCACAGGTTAAATAAGGTTCGCACTCAGCACCATTGATAATTACTGCATCAAAACTTTTGCCCGGCGGCGGAGAAATCTTAACATGGGTTGGAAACATCGCTCCCCCCATACCCACGAGTCCCGCTTCCCGTACTATACTCTTGATGTCGGCCGGTGATAAATCATCCAAAGAGCGGCCTTGAGAATCGATCCAAGTATCGCTCCCATCGCCCTCAATTACCACTGCCAAACTAGTCCGCCCGGTGGGACATAAAACAGATTCAATAGCAGTGACTTTGCCGGATATGCTTGCGTGAACCGGAGCTGAAACAAAAGCCTGACTGTCACCGATCTTTTGCCCTGCTTGTACCATGTCACCTACCTTTACTACTGGCTCACAGGGTGCCCCACCTTGAGCCAAGGGGATTACCACTTTTTGTGGCAGTGGAGCGGTTACTATAGGGCGATCCCCTGTTCTGCCCTTGGACGGTGCCGGGTGCACTCCACCTAGAAAAGTTTTTAGTGCCATATTTTCCTCACCCCTCTGTTACTATAAAACAAGATAAATGCTTGGTGAAAATATCTTGTGATTCAACACCCCAATGCTAAAATCCTTGTTTTTGTTAGTTGTTTATGCAAGTTCCTGGATACAACAATATCTCTGCATCGTTGTTCATTATAGCACAAATTCGCACTAAATTGTTATGCTAGTCACATATTGGTTTCTACAACTTACTCTGAAGGTAGCAGTCATTAGCTTCTTTGTCAAGTAGTACCTGTCTATATCCGCCATATATAGTTCTGTTACGAAGCTATAGGGTGGTAATTGCTGTCATTGATCTTTAATGATCTATTTTGACTATTAAAGCCGCCTTTCGTTAGTTTAACCCCATCGGACTAGCTATATCAGTTTGTTACATAACTATCATTCTATTTCCTGATTTGTGCACTTTTACAACATACTTTTTAGGTTGTACTGGATCAACCATAACCAATCACAAAAAACGAATGTTGAAGGCGGTAAATATTACCACCCAACATTCGCTTAAAGGTT
>JAAYWY010000046.1 GCA_012516165.1 Bacillota bacterium | reverse complement strand
TTGATAGTGCCGTGATTGCATAGGGCCGGACCTTTCCGGAAGGCCCCGCGCTGTGGACTGACCGAAACAGCGCATCGGCACAAAGGAGGAAAGTGTCATGATGCGTTCCATGTATGCAGCCGTATCGGGCTTGCGTAATCACCAGACCCGTATGGACGTAATTGGTAACAACATCGCCAATGTTAATACCATCGGGTATAAAAAAAGCCGGGTAACTTTTAAGGATGCCTTTAGTCAAGTTTTAAAAGGAGCCAGCCGACCCCAGGGCGGGCTAGGCGGAACTAACCCCATGCAAGTTGGTTTAGGCATGGTAATAGGATCCATAGATACTATTCACAGCAAAGGTAATACCCAGAGCACGGGAAGAATAACTGATTTGGCTATTGACGGTGAGGGTTTTTTCATCTTAAATTCTGGCAGCGGTTCTACCTATTATACGCGAGCTGGTGCTTTTGGCTTTGATCGGGAGGGAAACTTGACCAATCCTGCGGGGTTGAAGGTGCAGGGTTGGTACTTGAACGAAAAAGGGGAACGGGTGAGGGGACCTGGTGGGTCCACAGATCCAGCTGCACCACCCTCTGATCTGTCGTTAGTAGCTGATCTTAGGCAGAGTCCACCTAAAGCTACGGGAAATGTTTCTTTTGCCGGAAATTTAGATGCTGGAACAGCAGAGAGACTAGGAAAAAGGTTGCTTGAGATAGAGGACCTAAGTGTGGATCAAGACGAGAAGGATAAACTCCAAGAGGAAGCTTTAGAAAAAGCATCTTTTAGCCGCTCTTTTGATGTCTATGACAAAAAAGGCAACGATTATAATGTGCAGATGAAATTCCAGCCGATCATTGATCCTACAAACCCACTTACTCCAACTAATCAGTGGAAATGGATTATCTTACAAACAGATGAGAACGGTGTCTCTCAGGACCTGGAAGGCACACTGGTGTTTACCAAGGGCGGTAAACTCAGTACAGTAACAGCGCCTACTAATAATACGGGTAATACGGGCAGTTGGAAAGACATCAGTGTATCCGGTTCGGAAGTGACCCTGACTTTTATAGCTCCGGATGGAGAAGAAACTACACAAGTCTTTGATTTTTCGGCCATCACTCAATACGCCGATCCCCGTGGGGAGTCAGTGATGAAAGTACAACAGGACGGCTACACTTATGGGGATCTGGAAGAGATTGTAGTGGATGACAAAGGAGTGGTTTCGGGAAGTTATTCCAATGGCACCAGCCGACCGCTGTTGCAGGTGGCAATAGCTACCTTTACTAATCCGGCTGGACTCATCGGCATAGGCAATTCTTTATATTCTTTATCCAACAATAGTGGTGATCCCCAAGTAAATCCACCAGGAATGGGTATGGCTGGTCCAGTGGCACCTAGCTCGTTGGAAATGTCTAATGTAGATTTATCCGAAGAATTTACTGATATGATCGTTACCCAGCGTGGATTTCAGGCCAACTCTCGTGTTATCACTGCTTCCGATGAGATGTTGCAGGAGTTAGTAAATATTAAGCGGTAGTACTAGTTAGCGTTAGTGCGGGGTAGGTAGAGCAGGGTATTTTAGGACCCTGCTCTACCGAGTGGAGGTGAGACTATGGACATCGCTACCATATTTGGTATAATATCGGGATTAGTACTTCTTGGAACTGCCTTGAACAGTTCTGGTGGACTGAAAGCTTTTTGGGATGTACCCTCTCTTATGATTACCCTGGGCGGCACCATGGCTGCTACCTTTATTAACTATCCCCTAGATCAAATCTTAAGTATTTTTAAAGTGGTACAACATGTTTTTCGCCGCAAATTGCCCCCACCAGAGGAAGTAATTGCTAAACTAGTGTATTTTACTGAAAAGGCTCGCCGTGAAGGGATTTTAGCCTTAGAAGAAGAAGCCGAAGTTTTAGATGACGAGTTTATCAAAAAGGGGTTACAATTGGTGGTAGATGGTAGCGACCCTGATTTGGTGCGCAATATTCTTGAAACAGAATTAGCTTTTGTTGAAGAACGGCATAAAATTAGCCAGGGGTTGTTTATTACCATGGCCAGCCTAGCTCCGGCATTTGGCATGTTAGGCACTATTATTGGGCTTATTAGCATGCTGAGAAACTTGGATAATCCGCGTTCTATCGGCCCGGCTATGGCTTTAGCCTTAATTACCACTTTTTATGGTTCAGTTGTTGCTAACCTTATTTGCATTCCTATTGCGGGTAAATTAGGTATTCGCTCTGGGGAGGAAATTCTGCTCAAGGAACTGGTCATTGAAGGGGTATTATCACTACAAGCTGGGGAAAATCCCCGGCTGGTAGAAGAAAAGCTCAAAGCTTTTCTTCCTCCCAAGGCACGGGACTCTTTGGCTGCTAAGCGTCAGGCTTTAGGGATGGAAGAACGAGGAATGATGCCATGAAACGCCGTTCTCGCCGCGATCAGGATGTGGCTTTGCCATCGGCTCCTGGTTGGATGACAACTTACGCTGATTTAGTTACTAATATGTTGTGTTTATTTGTGTTGTTATTTGCTTTTTCTCAAGTAGATGTAGCTCGTTTTCAAGAAGTGATAATTTCAGTACAAGGAGCCCTCGGTGTTTTAGATGGTGGCAGTTCGCTCACACCCGAAGCCTTACCTGGGGGAGCCGGTGATGATGTAACGTTACAATGGCAAGCTGAGCAGCAACGTTTGGAAGAGATTGCAGGGGAAATTAAAGAGTTTGTTAGTAACAATGACCTGGAAAAGAAGGTTCAAGTTTGGTTGGATGAGCGAGGCTTAATGATTCGATTTTTAGATACTGCTCTGTTTGATTTAGGGCAGGCTGAGCTTAAACCGGAAGCTATTGATATATTAGATAATATAGCTAAAATCTTGATCACAGTACCTAATCGTATCCGGGTAGAAGGACATACTGATGATTGGCCTATCAATACCTATCGTTTTCCTTCTAATTGGGAACTTTCTACCGCTAGGGCGACTACAGTAGTACGCTATTTCTTGGAGAATTATGGGTTTACCCCTGAACAGTTTTCGGCTGCAGGATACGGTGAATGGCATCCTGTAGTGCCCAATGATTCACCTGAACACCGGGCACAAAACCGGCGGGTGGATATTGTTATTCTTCGGGCTAGCGCTAGTTTAGAAGAGCCGCCTTATGGCATGCTTGGGGAAGGAGGTATGCCTGATGAATGATGCACAGCAAGTAGTTCTCACACCTAAAAAATTAATCCTGATTGGTATTTTACTACTAGTTCTTTTTGCACTGACGACCTTGGGTATGGTAACTTTTCTTTTGCGAGAAAAAAATCCCCCTGAGCTAGAAGCGCCTAAAACAGAGGGTACAGGTCCTAGCTATGACTTGGATACTTTTAATGTGAATTTAGCTGATCAAGAAAGCAAGCATTTTCTCAGAGCAACACTTACTTTAGAACTGAGTTCGCCTAAGTTGGTGCCAGAACTGGATAAACGCAAGGCTCAGGTGCGCGATATTATTATTTCTTTGATGCGGGAAAAAAAGGCAGCGGACCTGAAGGTAGGTAATAGTGCTGTATTGGATCTTAAACGGCAAATTCAAGAACAACTCAATTCCATTTTAGAAAAAGGACAAATCGACGCCGTATATTTCACGGAGTTTATTGTTCAATAAAGGGAAGGTGATACCGTGGCTGAGGTACTTTCCCAAAATGAAATAGATGCTCTCTTACATGCACTTTCTAGTGGTAGTGTTGATGTAGAGGATATAAAAGAAGAACAACAACAGAAAAAAATTAGAACCTATGATTTTAGACGTCCCAATCGTTTTTCCAAGGAACAGATTAGAACCTTATATATGTTACATGATAATTTTACCCGGCTTCTTAGTTCATTTCTAGCCGCTCAGCTGCGGACACCAGCTAAGGTAGAATTGTTATCAGTGGAAGAGATGACATTTGAAGAATTTATTCGTTCGATACCTAATCCTACTGTTATGGCCTTGGCTTATTCCGCCGAGCTTAAAGGTCAGGTGCTACTGGAACTAAATCCAGCTTTAGCATTTGCACTGTTAGAGCGCCTATTAGGTGGCAAGGCCACAGTTGGAACCGATGTCCGTTCTCTTACCGATATTGAGTTGGCGGTCGTGGAACGACTTTTAAGTCTGGTGTTGGGAGTGCTCAGCGAAGCATGGGTTCATGTATCGCCATTAAAACTGGAGCTTGAACGCATGGAGACCAATCCCCAGTTTGTTCAGATTATTGCTCCTACCGAAATGGTAGCCTTGGTTTCATTCCAGGTCAAAGTGGATGATGCAGAAGGGTTGTTCAATTTTTGTTATCCGTATTTGGTATTAAAACCAGTAGCTCCTAAACTCAGTGCCCACCATTGGTTTTCTGCTATGGACCCAAGAGTGGCACCGGCTAATCAGGAAATACTGCGACAACGTTTAATTCACACTAAAGTACCAATCACAGCTCGGTTAGGTCATGCCAAGATTACTGTTCGCGAGTTGTTGAACCTTCAGATTGGAGATGTGATTGAGCTAGATACACGTGTCGGCAACGATATCCTTTTGCTTATCGGTTCACAGCCTAAGTTTTGGGGTTGTCCTGGTCGGGTCGGCGGGCGGCTAGGATTGAAAATCAGCGCTCCCTACAAAGGAGATGAAAACGATGGATGATAAGCTACTAAGTCAAGAAGAGATCGATGCTCTCTTAAAAGCTGGAGCCGAGGACAATCACCAATATCTAGATGATTTAGAGATTGACGCACTAGGTGAGATCGGAAATATTGCTATGGGTTCAGCAGCTACTGCCTTGTCCATGCTTTTAGGTCAAGAAGTTAAAATAACTACTCCTACGGTAACAGTTACCACCGAGAAAGAGCTAAAAGAGAAGTACCCATACCCCTATGTGCTATTGGAAGTAAGTTACGTGCAGGGCCTAGAGGGAACTAATCTTTTAGTGGTGCAAGAAAAAGATGCCTTGCTAATTTCTGAACTTATGATGGGCGGGGGTGGTATGCCGGACACTACTGTGCAATTAGATGAGATGCGCTTATCAGCGGTAGGCGAAGCCATGAACCAGATGATGGGTTCTTCAGCTACAGCTATTTCAACTGTTTTTAACAAAAAAATAGGCATCTCGCCACCTAATATTCACTATACGAGTTTAGCGGACACCGATTTTACTGCGGTGAGTAAATCTGAGCATTTAGTTCAGATTTCTTTTGCCATGAACATAGGAACTTTGGCCGACAGTCAAATTATGCAGATTTTGCCTCTTGATTTTGCCAAGGAAATGGTAAAGACACTAATAGGTTCTATGGCGACTACTTCAGGCAGTCCAGAAGATAGTGGCCAAAGCCAGGAGATGGTATCAGCTGCTTCTGCACCACCTATGCCTTCAGTACCTTCTTTGAATGAAAAGCAGTTTGCTGCTGCACCTAATCAACCAAGTGAACAAGCTGCAACCCCAATATCTGCTAATAAGGTAGTAAAGCCGGTAGCATTTGCACCGCTAGCAGCTGAGCAACCATCTTCGCCGGGAACGAATCTAGATTTGTTATTGGATATACCATTGGAGGTGACAGTGGAACTTGGACGTACTCAAAGGCTAATCAAAGATGTGTTAGAACTCGGGATTGGTTCGGTAATAGAACTGGATAAATTAGCTGGTGAGCCAGTAGATGTTGTGGTGAACGGCAAGTTAGTGGCTCGAGGTGAAGTTGTGGTAATCGATGAGAATTTTGGGGTTCGAATAACTGATATTATTACGCCTGTAGAACGAGTAAGACAGTTGCAATAAGAGCAGGAGGGTAAAAAGTGGGCAATAGAATTCTAATTGTAGATGATGCTGCTTTCATGCGCATGATGCTTAAAGACATTCTAGTTAAGAACGGTTACGAAGTTGTTGGCGAAGCCCCCAACGGTGCAATAGCTGTAGAACGCTACAAAGATACTCAACCAGATTTAGTTACAATGGATATCACCATGCCAGAAATGGATGGTATTACTGCTGTTAAAGAGATTAAAAAGATTGATCCCCAAGCCCGCATTATTATGTGTAGTGCCATGGGGCAGCAGGCTATGGTTATCGAAGCAATTCAAGCTGGTGCTCGCGACTTTATTGTAAAACCTTTTCAACCAGAGCGAGTTTTGGAAGCAGTTCGCAAGAACCTGGGCTAAGAGGGCTATGCGCCATGAGTAATTCCGGGAAAATAACGGTTGCCCTAGTATTAGTGTTAGTGATAGTCATTAGCCAATCAACTGCTGCTGCGGGAAAAGAAGAGCACTTTACAGATAGCTCTAATCAATCAGGATTTTTGGGTGCTTCTGATACAGATGGGTTTAGTCCTGGTCGGTTGCTCTTTAAAATGCTATTTGCTTTAGCAGTTGTTCTTATTCTGCTGTTTTTAATGGGAAAAGTGGTGGCTGGTCGTTTTGGCTTACCAGCGGGAATAGCCCAGTACTTGGCGGTAATAGATACTCTTTCTTTGGGCCCAGGGAAAGGCATCATGATTGTAAAGGCTGGCAATAAATGTTTCTTATTGTCTGTAAGTGGTGAGCACATCCATTTGTTAACAGAATTGACTGCGGCTGATTTGGTGTCATCTTCGGCCCAGCCCCCTGATTTTGCTACTATTTTAGCCCAAAGCAAACTGGTACGACCTAATAATAGTTGGCAACAGACTGTGGACGCGATACGGCGTCAAGTTTGGGGTTTACGCCGCGGCAAGTATGGAGAGAACAAAGAGGAAGGCAAATGAAGATGTCAATGCGTTGTTTCGGGATAATTGCTTTGACACTAGTGATTTTACTACTAGTCAGTTTCCCGGTGGCCGCAGAACCGTTAGTTTTTCCTCGTTTAGAATTAGGGCTCACACCAGCTCAGGAGCCACAAGAGGTAGCACTTAGTTTACAATTGTTATTTCTACTAACTGTGTTATCATTGGCTCCGGCCTTATTGATACTGACAACTTCCTTTACCCGTATTGTAATTGTATTGTCTTTTGTTCGTAGCGGCCTTTCTACTCAGCAAGTTCCACCTAACCAGGTTATCTTAGGTCTGGCCCTGTTTTTGACCTTTTTTGTTATGGCACCGTACTGGGGACAAGTTAATCAACAAGCGCTTCAGCCTTATTTAGCCGGTGAGCTGTCGACCCAGGAAGCTTTTGAACGCGGCGCTGAGCCGATTCGTTCTTTTATGTTCCAAGAAACACGAGAAAAGGATTTGGCTTTGTTTATTCAGTTGGCTGGTCTTTCTCGGCCCCAGGATCAGGATGATGTTCCTACCCATGTGCTTATTCCGGCTTTTGTTATTAGTGAACTTAAAACTGCATTTGAAATGGGTTTTTTAATTTACATACCGTTTCTTGTCATTGACATGGTGGTAGCCAGCACCTTGATGTCTATGGGCATGTTGATGTTACCACCGGTTATGATTTCCTTGCCGTTTAAATTGTTGCTGTTCGTCATGGTGGACGGCTGGCATCTGGTGGTCCAGGCTCTGCTTCAGAGCTTTTAGAAAGAAATGGGGTGTAATACCGTGAGTGAAGAATTTGTCCTTAGCATAGGGCGCGATGCTTTGTACACTACATTATTAGTGGCTGGCCCTCTTTTATTATTGAGTTTATTGGTGGGTCTTATTATAAGTATTTTCCAGGCAACTACACAGATTCAAGAGCAGACATTAGCCTTTGTACCAAAAATACTGGCTGTGTTTTTAGGATTGATGATCTTTGGCCCCTGGATGCTTCAAATAATGCAAGAGTTTACGGTGGGTTTGATTTACATGATGCCGAAGGTTTTACAATAGGGCGCAGCGATGTTGGATTTTAGTTATCTTAGCCAGGCTTATGGTATATATCTTCTGTTGGTGATCCGATGTAATGGTTTTCTAACTACAGCTCCGTTTTTTTCGAGCAGGAATATACAAGTGAGTATACGTGTTTTCCTAAGTTTACTTTTAGCCCTGATCTTGTTACCGTTTTTTTCAGTGGCCGATCTTATGCTACCAATATCGATATGGACTTTAGTGCTAATGTTACTTCAGGAAGCAGCGCTGGGTTTGGTATTAGGTTATATTACAAGTATTATTTTTGCTGCCTTTCAGGTAGCTGGTCAAATTATAGACATGCAAATGGGATTTGGTATGATTAATGTATTGGATCCACAAAGCGGTACCCAAGTACCACTCATAGGAAACTTCCTTTATTTGATGGCTATGCTGATATTTTTAGCATATGATGGGCATCACTCTCTGCTTCATGGCCTATGGACTAGTTTTCGTTTAGTACCACCAGGTAAAATCTGGGGTGGTCAGAACCTGCTTTGGGAAGTGGTAAGGGCCATAGTTGTTATGTTTGTCATCGGTCTTGAGATCGCCACTCCAGTTTTAGGGGCTCTCTTTTTAGCTGATTTAGCATTAGCAATATTAGCCCGAACTATGCCACAACTAAATATTTTTGTTGTTGGCCTGCCTTTAAAATCCTTATTAGGACTTTTTACTTTGGCTTTGTCTTTACCAGTCTATGGTGTTTTTTTGCAAATTGTCCTCACGGAGGTGCAACGTACCCTTGAATACATCTTATCGATTATACCCCCGTGATGAACTTTCTAATAATAAGAGGCTAAACTTGCAGCTGTTTGCTGGGGAGGAAAAAACAGAACCGGCTACCCCTCACCGGCGGCAAGAAGCACGCAAAAAAGGACAAGTTTTCCACAGCCTGGAGTTTTCTGCTGCTATAAGTTTATTGGTAGCCGGTACGGTTGTTTTTTGGCTAATACCATGGTGGCGGCAAGAAATAATATCTTTAACTCGTACTTTGTATTTGGCGGGACCAATCGATTTTGATATTGCTTTAGCTACTTACGTGGGATCACTGGTATTATCAAGCCTTCTCCGATTGTTGGCACCATTTTTTGCAATAGTGATGGTGGTTGGCTTAGCAGCTAACTTAGCCCAGGTGGGTTTTGTCTTTAGCATGGAACCATTGGCGCTTCGTTTAGATCGGCTCAATCCCATCGCTGGGGCTCAACGTATTTTCTCTAGCCGGTCTGTGGCCAACTTGGTACGAAATTTGATTAAACTTTGTTTAGTGGCAGTTGTAGCCTATATTACCCTCCGAAACGAATACTATTTAATTCCCCGCTTACCTTTAGTTGGAGTAGAAGGGTTTATAGCTACCCTGAGTGCTTTATGTTGGCGCCTTTTATGGCAGTGTGGTATAGCCGTTTTGGCGTTAGCAATAGCCGACTATGCTTATCAACGGTGGGAATACGAAAAGAGCTTGCGAATGTCGCTTCAAGAAATTAAAGAAGAATTCAAAGAAATGGAAGGTAGTCCTGAGGTGCGTAGTCGCATTCGTGAGCGGCAACGGCAGATGGCTCAAGCTCGTATGATCGAACAAGTCCCTCAGGCTGATGTGGTAATTACTAACCCTACGCATTATGCTATTGCACTAAAATATGAAGCTGCTACTATGGCTGCACCCCAGGTAATAGCCAAAGGGGCTGGTCTGATTGCTGAAAGAATCAAAACTATTGCTCGTCAACATGCTGTAATGGTGGTAGAAAACAAACCGTTGGCCCAAGCCTTATATAAAACAGCTGAAATTGGTGAGAGCATACCGGCTTCTTTTTATCAGGCAGTGGCCGAGGTTTTGGCCTATGTCTATAGCCAGCGAGGACTAATCTAAATGAAAGGAGCAACAATAATGCTTCAGGTAGAGGGCACAGCTTCGACCAGAGGCGTGAATGTTAGCGATCTAGCAGTGACGATAGCAGTTATTGCTATTGTAATCATGATGGTAGTGCCACTACCCACAATACTGCTGGATTTATTGCTTACATTTAATATAACCTTTGCCCTCACCATACTTTTAGTCACCATGTATGTACGCCAACCATTGGAAATTTCTGTTTTCCCCTCATTGCTATTATTAGCTACTCTTTTTCGATTGGCGTTGAATGTGTCATCTACCCGCCTTATTTTGCTGCATGGCTATGCGGGACAAGTTATTCAGTCTTTTGGTGAATTTGTGGTGGGGGGTAACCCAGTTGTAGGAATTATTATCTTTTTTATTCTAGTTATAATACAGTTTGTGGTTATTACACGGGGCGCTGAACGAGTAGCCGAAGTGACGGCACGTTTTACGTTAGACGCCATGCCTGGCAAGCAAATGAGTATTGACGCGGACTTAAATGCTGGACTGATTGATGAAGAACAAGCACGGGCCCGCCGTTTAGAGGTTCGACGAGAAGCTGATTTTTATGGTGCTATGGATGGTGCCAGCAAATTTGTAAAAGGTGATGCTATAGCTGGTATAATTATAACCATAGTTAATATCTTGGGTGGATTTATTATCGGAGTAATGCAAGGACAACTTAGCCCCTTGGAGGTATTGCAAAAGTATACTATTCTTACTGTAGGTGACGGCCTTGTTAGCCAAATCCCGGCATTGTTAGTGTCTACTGCTACCGGAATTTTAGTAACAAGAGCGGCTTCTGAAGGCAATTTGGGCCAAGATGTAACGTCTCAGGTATTTAGTGAACCGCGCATCTTGCATATGGCAGCTGGGTTGCTAACGGTGTTAGGGTTTATTCCAGGGCTGCCACATATTGCCTTTCTAGCGCTGGCAGCATTGTTTGCCTTTTTAGCCTATCGATTAAATCAAACTATGGAGCCGATACCAGAATCAGTTACCACTTCCGAGTCCGGAATAGATGAATTGCGGCGGCCCGAAGCGGTAGCAGCGTTATTGCCAGTAGATCCGTTGGAAATTGATCTTGGCTATGGATTAATATCGTTGGCAGATACAGAACAAGGCGGTGATTTACTAGATCGGATAGTTCTACTGCGGCGGCAACTGGCATTGGAGTTGGGGTTGTTGGTGCCTACAGTGCGCATTCGCGATAATATTACCTTAGCACCTAATACCTACGTCATATTATTGCGGGGCGTAGAAGTGGCTCGGGGCGAGGTATTGCCTGGATACTTTTTGGCTATGGGCGATTGTACTGATAAGAAAGAACCCGGTATTCCCACCCATGAGCCAGCCTTTGGTCTCCCTGCGTGGTGGGTGACGGCAGCAGAAAAAGAGAACGCTGAACAAAGCGGTTTTACAGTAGTGGATCCGGCCACAGTGATTGCCACTCATCTAACGGAAGTAATTAAGAAGCACGCTGCTGAAATATTAAGCCGCCAGCAGCTGGAGCTCATGTTGGAGACTGTTCGCAAAGAGAGCCCGGCTTTGGTCAATGAAGTAGTGCCTGGGATCATAGCTCCGCTTGATTTAAAGAAAGTTTTAGGAAATCTACTGCAGGAAGGGGTACCTATCCGAGACCTAACGACTATTTTAGAAACAGTGGGGAATTATGGCCGCTTGACCAAAGATACCGATATTCTCACAGAGTATGTGCGCCAAGCACTAGGACGACAGATTTCTCGTCGTTTATCGCCTGATGGCGGTCCAATTATGGCACTTACGTTGGATCGTTCAGTGGAAGAAGCAATAGAATCAAGCCTACAACGGACGGAACAAGGAACTTTTTTGGCCATTGATCCACAGACGGCAGAACGTATTTTAGCTTCTGTTAAAGCTGGGATGAACCGCTTGCCGCCAGGAGAAAATCCCCCAGTTATTCTGGCCTCCCCTATGGTTCGTTTTTATTTCAAGCGGCTAATTGAACGGGCTTTTCCTCAGTTAGTTGTTGTTTCTTACAATGAGCTGGATCCGGAATTAACGGTGGATGTGGTGGGGAGGGTGAGTCTGTAATGAAGATCCGGCGATATGTTGCTTTTTCTATGGAGGAAGCTGTAGATCGGGTAAAGAGAGAACTAGGACGGGATGCTGTTATTCTTGAGGTGCGGCGAATACGGGCACCGGGCGTTCGGGGCTGGTTTAAGCGCCGCCGGATTGAGGTAACGGCGGCGGTAGCAGAACCAGAACCGACGGCACCAACTGCTCCACTACGTTTGGATCGGCCGCTGATGCAAAAGGCGTTATCAACAGGGCATAAGGCAACACCCTTGGTGTTACCTAAAACAGTTGGAATAATTACGGAAGAGATGCTGCCTGAACGCCTTCGTGTACCCTATATTCTTACCTGCCGTTATACTGAGCGCTTGGTACGCCACGGTGTTAGTCTCGATCTAGCTCGACAGGTAGTGGAGCAGGCTTTAGCCAAAATGTCGCCCGATGAATTGGAGGATAGCGAAATACTGGCAGACCGCATCCGCCAGGAAATTATGAAGTTTTTCCAGCCTTCCCATGGTAATAACTGGACAGGTCAAGTTGTAGCTTTTGTTGGTCCCACCGGAGTAGGGAAAACAACAACAGTGGCCAAATTGGCAGCAGTGTGCAGCTTGCAAAAAGGTAAGAACGTAGCCCTAGTTACCACTGATACCTACCGAATTGCTGCTGTAGAGCAACTTAAACGATATGCCGATATCTTGCACATCCCTTTGGAAGTAGTTTACGCGCCTGATGATTTACATGTGGCCTTGGCGCGACATCAGGAGGCGGATCTTATCTTGGTGGATACTGCTGGTCGTAGTCCTCAACAAAAATTACATTTAGCCGAGCTAAAGAACTTGTTGATGGCTGTTCCTGATATTCAAACGGTTTTGGTAGTGAGTGCAACTACTAAGTCCGAAGACCTGGATTTAATCTATGAACAGTTTTGTACCTTAGCTCCATCGCAAATGGTGCTAACTAAAATAGATGAAACAAAGACGGCAGGGGTAATACTTGATTTGGTTAATCGGGCTCGCCTTCCGGTAAGTTTTGTTACTAATGGACAAAATGTGCCGGATGATCTTAAGATAGCTCATCCTCAATTTCTTACCGACCTGATCTGGGGGTGTGCTAACCATGGATGATCAGGCCGAGCGGTTGCGCCAATTGGTTAAAAAGTGGGAGCAGCGTCGCAAAAAAAGGATTATTGCTATTACCAGCGGCAAAGGTGGAGTTGGAAAAACAAATATAGCTGTAAATCTAGCTTTGGTGCTTTGCGAATGGGGACATAAAGTTACTTTGTTGGATGCTGATTTAGGCTTGGCTAACGTTGATATAGTAATGGGTATTAATCCGCCTCGTACGTTAAGTCAGGTAGTGCGTGGTGAATGCAAGTTAACGGATATTGTGTATTCGGTGCATGGCATAAAGGTTATAGCCGGAGGTAGTGGGTTAGAGGAATTAGCGATGCTTCCAGAGAGCGAAATCATGTATTTATTCCAGGATGCAGCCCAAATCAATAGCGACTTTTTTGTAATCGATACTGGAGCAGGGCTCTCTTCTCAAGTGATTAGCATGGCTTTAGCAGCGGAGGAAGTACTCGTGGTGACGACACCTGAGCCAACCTCCTTAACGGATGCCTACGCTTTGATCAAAGTCCTTGTGCGCCAAAAACGCGATCTAATATTATACTTGGTTGTCAACCGGGTGACCAACAATAAAGAAGCTGAACAAATAACGGCTAATTTTTGCCAAGTAGTAAAGGATTTTTTGGCAGCCAACGTAAATTATCTAGGTTATATACCAGAAGACCGTCTGGTTAAAACGGCAGTAACTAGGCAACAACCACTTTTGCTTACGTTTCCGTCAGCACCGGCATCACAAAAACTACGGGCGATTGCTGCTGCTTTAAGCGGTGCAAACCCTTCGTTGGCTTCTAGAGATGGCCTGGGTGGTTTTTGGGGGCGATTACGGTCTTTGCTTAGCTAGGGGGTGCACTGTTGCGTGACAGATAAACTTGTGCCTAACCAAAAAGTAGCGATTCAAAAAGTATCATCTGATGACAATGAGTTTTATTCTTCGTACATAGCGGCAATGGAAGATGATACCATAAGCTTGGCTACTCCCATGCACGGTGGAAGTTTGGTTTTATTTCGGGTAGGGGAAGAAATTCGTGTTTACACTTGGCCGTTTATGTTTGTTACCGAGGTGTTGGAGCGCTGTTTTGTACCTCATCCTCTTATTATTGTCCGGCGGCCACGGGTTTTTACTAAAAATCAACGACGGGAGTTTGTTCGCTTGGACTTGAGCTTACCGATCATAGTGCGGGAATTGAAAAGTGGTTTAGCGGAGCCTATAGGTGAAGAAGAAGTACAGACTCATACTATAGATATTAGTGGCGGAGGAGCCCTTTTAGTTTATCCTAAAGAGTTGCCAGCGGGAACATGGTTAGAGTTGAGTGTTTTTTTACCGGAAGAAGTAAAGTGCCGGGCCCAGGTATGTCGTATAGAGCATAATGATACACCTAAGAAGGTGCGATTAGCTGTGGAATTCACAGATATTGCTCCAAGCGATCAGGATAAAATCATAGCGCTTATTTTTAGGCGTCAACGGGAATTACGACGTCGGGGATTACTATAAAATAAAGATGGGAGTTTGTACCATGAAATTTAAAGTGGTAGCGCTGGCGGCTTCTACCGGTGGACCGCAAGCCTTAACGTATATTTTTCGGCATTTGCCAGTTCACCTACCAGCAGCATATTTGATAGTTCAACATTTACCCCCGTCGTTTACTCGTTATTTTGCTGACGGTTTAGCTAAAAAAACAAGTATAGAAGTACAAGTAGCAACAGATGGGCTGCCTCTTCGACCAGGACTGGCCTTGATAGCACCTTCAGGAGCCCATTTGATGGTTCAATCAGCTGCATCAAAGCATGGTTGGTGCGTGTTGCTTAGTCAGGAACCTGCTGTAGGTGGTCACCGTCCGTCAGCAGACCCTTTATTTTCATCGGTGGCGCTTGCTTGCTCAAAAATGGGTGTAGGAGTGATACTTACTGGTATGGGCAGCGATGGTGCTAATGGGCTGTTACAATTGCGTCGAGCGGGAGGAATAACCTTGGGTCAAGATGCAGCTAGCTCAATTGTCTTTGGTATGCCACGGGCAGCTTATGAGCGTGGTGCAGTTCAAAAATTGCTGCCGCTTTCAGCTTTGCCTTCTGCTATAGCGGAAGCCGTGTTAGCTCCATAACGTTGTTAATAGCTGTTAATATAGGTACATGAACAAAAGGGGAGAGTTTTATGACAAGTGATATGTCGCGGTACCGGGAAGTGTTTTTTGCCGAAGCCCAAGAACATTTGCAAGCCTTAAACGACGGCCTGCTAGCACTGGAGAAAAACCCTGATAATGTTGATGATATCAATGTGGTCTTTCGTGCTGCTCATACTATAAAAGGTATGGCGGCTACCATGGGGTTTAACACTATTACCGTGCTTACCCACCATTTAGAGGATGTGTTGGACAAAGTACGAGCAGGAGCTATAAAATTATCTCCAGAGCTGTCGGATTTGCTTTTTAGCAGTGTGGATACCCTAGAAGGAATCTTAGCCGAGGCTCAGACTGATATTGAGCCACCAGTGGAGACTATTAATGGCTTGTTACAGGAGTTGGACCGATATAGTAGTAATGAAGACCAAAATAAAGCAATGGTTACACCGAAGAAAGAGCTGAAGAGTACAACTAATCTAGAACTCAAAACTTATGAAACCAAAGTGGTAAGTGAAGCCCAGGCACGTGGGTATCAAGCCTATTTTGTGCAGGTAGAGTTAGCACCTGATTGTCTGATGAAAGCGGTACGTGTCTTTCTTATCTTTCAACGGCTACAAGCTGAAGGCGAAATCCTCCGGGCTGAACCACCTGTAGAGGATTTAGAAGAAGAAAAATTCGATCAAAGTTTTCGGGTCTTGTTTGTTACCAAAGCGAACGAAGAAAAAATTAGATCTTTAGTAGCTAAAGTTAGCGATGTAGTAACAGTTGATATTGTACCTGTTGATATTTCTAACCAGGAAAAGGTAGAGGCAGCGACATCTCAAACAGCAAGCATGCCAGCAATAACCGACCATGGTCATCATCAACTAACGACGCAAACCGTCCGTATTGATATTCGTCGGCTAGACAACTTAATGAATTTGGTGGGCGAACTAGTAATCATTAAGACTCGTTTGGATCAATTATTGTTGACCCATGGTATATCAGAAATTGAAGAGACTCTAAAATCTTTATCACGAGTAGCTGGAGGTTTGCAAGACGCAGTAATGAAAGCTCGCATGGTTCCTCTGGCCCAGGTATTCAACCGTTTTCCCCGTATGGTCAGGGATTTATCACGTGAACTTGGGCGTGAAGTTGAGTTTACCATTGAGGGGGAAGAGACGGAGCTTGACCGCAGTGTTATCGATGAAATTGGCGATCCTTTAGTACATTTATTACGCAATGCTATTGATCATGGGATAGAACCACCGGCTGAGAGGCAAGGCAAGGGTAAACCAGCTGTGGGAAGAGTTCAACTTTCCGCCGGGTATGAAGGTAATCATGTCCTTATTATGGTGGCAGACGACGGTGAAGGCATTGACCAACAGCGGGTTTTGGCTCGGGCACAGGAGAAAGGGCTTATTACCAGCGAACAGGCGCGGCGGTTGACCAGCGATGAGATTTATCGGTTGTTATTTTTACCCGGATTTTCTACCTCAGAAATTGTAAGCGATGTTTCTGGTCGAGGGGTAGGTTTAGATGTAGTGCAAAATAAGATTGAATCACTAGGTGGCACGGTGGAAGTAAGCAGTATTCCTGGTCAGGGAACACGTTTTAGCATCCGTTTGCCACTAACTTTGGCTATTATCCAAGCCCTAATGGTTGAGCTAGGAACGGAAATGTATGCATTGCCTTTGGAGTCGGTGGAGGAAATTCAAGTGATTGAAGTGCAACAGATTAAGAAAGTGCGGGGACGCGAGGTAATGATGCTAAGGGGAGAAGTGGTACCTTTAGTGCGTTTAGCACCTCTCTTAAATAGTCAGGGGGCTAATTTGAATCTGGTAGAATTACCGATAGTGGTGGTGCGCGGCGATGGTACCCGTGCTGGCTTGGTGGTGGACAACTTAGGGGGGCAACGAGAAATTGTTATCAAATCCTTGGGTCGGTTCTTGGGGAGCCTGCCGGGATTGGGTGGCGCGACTATTTTAGGTGATGGACGTGTGGCTCTGATTCTTGATCCGGGTGGAGTGCTTAGTTTAGCCGAAAAACGTTACGGTCGGTTGAACTAACTTATAAATAAACAATAAATAAAATGAGAAATAAAGCATAAGGAGGGCTAAATATGGAACGAAAAGAACGGCAACTAGTAGTGTTTAACTTAGGACAGGAAGAATATGGGGTAGATATCTTACAAGTTCAAGAAATTAAACGACTAACCGAAATCACCCGTGTTCCTAATGCACCTGCTTTTGTAGAAGGTGTTATCAATCTAAGGGGAAATGTTATTCCTGTTATTGATCTTCATAAACGTTTTAATTTGCCTGCTGCCGAGGTTACAGAGGAAAGCCGTATTGTAATAGTGAACGTGCAAGATATAACTGTAGGTATTATTGTTGATGCTGTATCAGAAGTAATAACACTGGAAGAGAGTGCTTTTGCCCCGCCACCACCGTTAGTAGCTGGTATTGAGGCTAACTTTATCGAAGCTATTGGCAATCTGGAGGATCGTTTATTAATTCTTCTTAATATGGATCGGATATTGGGACTGGATGAAGTAGCTGTGACTAAAGAATTGACTGATAAGGTGACACAGGAAGGTGTAGTCAAGTGACGGAACCTTGGTCCGAACTTCATTACGATGTACTAAAAGAGGTGGGCAATATTGGTGCCGGCAATGCAGCTACGGCCCTAGCCCAACTACTGGGTCAACAGATAAATATGCAAGTTCCATCTGTGATGTGGCTGCCGTTTGACGACGTGTCTAGTAGGTTAGGTGGACCGGAAAAAGCAGTGGCAGGGATTTTACTTAATGTGGATAGTACTGCTCCAGCTACCATATTGGTGGTGTTTCCTTTGGAACAGGCTTGTTTATTATTAGATGTACTCTTAGGGCGTCCTCAAGGTAGCACAGTTACAGTTGATGAAATAAGTGCTTCTGCTTTACAAGAGATAGGCAATATCCTGGCCGGGTCTTATTTGACATCACTTAGCAATTTTACCGGGCTCACATTCGTGCCAATGGTTCCCGCTTTGGCAGTTGACATGGCTGGAGCTGTTTTAGATTATATTTTGGCAGAATTTGGTCAGGTGGCAGATCAAGTTTTGCTTATTGAGACGGAATTTGAGGCGGCTGGTAAAGATATATATAGTTATTTTTTCCTAGTGCCGAAACCAGATGCTCTAAAAGCTATTTTTGCCGCCCTGGGGGTGGGCTTTGAGTGAGGGAGATACGCCGGGTGGGAATGGCAGACCTGGCGGCAGCCGTATCACCAATAATATTAACCACTATTGGACTTGGTTCGTGCGTCGGTGTAGCTTTATACGATCCCAAAGCTAAGGTGGGTGGCTTGGCCCATGTTATGTTACCTCAATCCAATGGACCTGTTGTTTCTAACCCTGCAAAATTTGCCGATACAGCACTTCCTCTTCTAGTTTCTAAAATGCAAGACTATGGAGCTACAACTCGGCGGCTGACTGCTAAAGTGGCGGGAGGGGCTCAGATGTTTCACCTAACCAGTCCCACTGAAACTATGCGTATTGGCGAAAGAAACGTAAAAGCGGTGCTAGAGTGGTTAGAAAAAGCAGGAATTCCTTTATTGGCACAAGACACTGGTGGTAATTGGGGCCGTACCGTAGAGCTGAACACAGAAACAGGCGAATTTTTAGTGAGGACCATTGCCCGCGGAGAAAAATGCTTGTGACGTTGTATGGTTGTACCTGATTCACAGGATTAGAGTTAAGCTAGCTAGGAGGTGGTGGTCCATGGATTTGGAAAAGTTATGGCGTCGGTACAAAGAAAACCAGGACCACGCTGCCTGGGAACAATTAGTTGAAGTATATGCGTCGTTGGTAAAACATGTTGCTGGTCGCATGCGGCTAACATTGCCTGCGCATGTGGAGTATGATGACCTGGTAGGAAGTGGCATTTTTGGTTTACTAACAGCCATTGATCGGTTTGAGCCCCAGCGAGGAATAAAGTTTGAAACTTTTGCTGTTAACCGTATTCGAGGAGCTATTTTAGATAGCTTACGGGCAGCTGATTGGGCACCTCGTTCGCTCCGCCAACGGGAAAGAGAAGTGGCTCGTGCCTATGGCATTGTGGAACGACGTTTAGGACGTCCGGCTACAGCTTCCGAAGTGGCGACTCAACTGGGCATAGATATCAAGGAACTATATGAACTAGAACGCCAAATAAACCAGGTAGCTTTTTTGTCCTTAGATGCTCCGCTGTCCTCCACTGAAGATGGTGACCAAGGGTCATTGGGTGCTAGAATCATTGACGATAACGATGAGGGAAATCCGCTTCAAGCATTAGAAGAAGAGGAAAAAAAGCATTTGTTGGCACAAGCAGTGCAAGCACTTCCGGAGAAAGAACAACTGGTGGTATCACTATATTATTACGAGGACCTTAATATTAAAGAAATTGCGCAAGTTTTAGACGTCTCTGAATCACGAATATCGCAACTTCATACCAGAGCTTTGCTACGATTGCGCGGTTTTCTATTATGTCATAGCGCAGAGTTAGATATAGCTGAGCGTCAGCAACCGTCAACAAAACGTGCGGTTGGTCAGGGTGAATGATATGAGTGTCAAAGGTATAGAGCAAATTATGCCTAAAGTGGACCAGATGAGCCGTATTCAAAAAACAGCCGATGAGGGGGCGGCTGCCGAGCGTTTTGTTTTACAGCTTAATCAGCAACTGCAAGCCAAGCGCCAAAGCGTTTCTGAAGCGAAAGCAGGAGAACAACAACGCATCGATAATAGAAGCCAAGCTGAAAAGAGGGATCAGACTCCCCCGCGGCGAAGAAGACCCCGCTCTTCCCCCAAAAAAGATGGCATATCTCATATGCCTGTACCAGGACGCGGAGATAAGTTGGATGTACGCACCTGAAGCGTAGGGAGGAAGTGGCATGCAGACTTTTTTATTGTTATTAGCAGCTTCTTTGGCAACCGGTTATTTAGGCGCTTATCTAGCTTTGCTTCACGCTCGTCAGCAGGATAAGACAGAACTTCGAGAAGCAGTAGATGAATTATTATCAGAACTTAGGTTTGTTGCTGAGGAAAGCTGCCAACGTTTAAGTCGTGAACGCAGCCAGCTAGAACAGTT
>JAAYWY010000045.1 GCA_012516165.1 Bacillota bacterium | reverse complement strand
TAAGACCGCGGTACAGTTGTTTACGGAAAAGGGACTACCGGTCATGATCTTAAGTGACGGTTTTGATTATTACATTGACCGAATTTTAAAACGTGATGGCCTGGACTGGTTACCGCGCAGGGCCAATAAACTTAAGATAGTAGGATGTAAACCGATACCTTTTTTCCCTCATCATGGACTGCTGGGTTGCTTTCATTGTGGCAACTGCAAGACATATCATTTGCAGCAGCTAAAAACCCAAGGCTACAACATTGCTTATTTTGGCGACGGTCATACCGATCGCTGTGCTGCCAAAAGCGCTGATCTTATATTTGCTAAAGACTACTTAGCCCGTTATCTTACCCGTAAAGGGATCGACTTTATTTTGTTCACCAGCTATAGCGACGCCTTACCACAACTAAAGTCCTGCTTGGAAAATGAATAAGTACCATCGAGAAAAGGGCTGTTGCCCCAATAACCCTGGAAACAAAAGACGGCGACTGGCTGGGATGCCAGTCGTCGTCTTTGTTTCCTCAACTTTGCAAGGAACACCTACCCGTTTACGGGCAATATTTATAGCCTCACTTCTACTTATGGTCTCAATTGGCTGTCGGCTTTCACTACGATGAGCCAACACTTCACCATCAGTAGCATCAATGTACAAGATGTCACGGTAGTAAGCTGGGCTATTACCTGATACCAGCTCCACTTTCCAAGTTGTTTCTCCCTTGTATGTTGTGAGTTCGGCCGCTATCAACCGGGCCTGGTACCCGACTTCTTCGCGGGCGATGGCTACTGCCCGGCTGCGACTAATGAGTGCTGGCGTCTCAGCACCAGCCGGTCGATCCACCACTTTGCCCGAAAAAGCATCAACCGCCACTGTCCAAAGACAACCATCGCGACCCTTGACCACGATTTCCCATATCAGGGTCTCAGAAGTGAGCACTAAACCAGACTTTCTGGCTCTGGAACCAGTACCAATACACTGTTCAGCTAGGATCGCTGCCCTTTCTTTGCTGATCTTAACTGGCTGTAAAACGCCATTTTTGAGCCAACCCTCTTCTTGCACTCGACCACGGCTATCGAGCATAACATAAATGCGATCGTTAGCGTTAGTCCCGTTTTGCTTGAGAGTTACTGTCCACTGACCGCTACCTTTTACTTGCGACGTAGCTGCCACCTGTGTGACCCGTGCAACTTCGTTTTGTGCTAACTGGATAGCTGCAGTTCGATCCAGCTGGGGCGCTGCTTTAGCTCCCACCACCGGTGCCACTACCACCAGCACCAATAGCAGTGCTACTGCTTGTAGAATCATCTTTCTCATTTGTAAATCCTCCTCGGTGTATGAATACGGCTCACAGTTTTGTTATTTCATCTGGGCCGTTCATACTTTATAGACGAGGAGGTTGTCCAAAAGTTTCAGGTACTTTCTGGCACAGCATCGTATGATTACCAGCGGGCGACCGCAGAGAGCCGCTCCTTGTACAATATAGTTAGCCCACAAAGCACAAGGATGGACCGGCAACCTGTTAGAAAGCAAAGCACAATGGCCAAAGGGGCCGCAAGCTAAGACAGGGCGCGCTAGACTGTGCGAAAAGTCACCGTCTAGCAGTTGGTTAATACTTTCACTCTAGCGATCAAAGTAAATGCTCTTCCCTGTGGCTGAAATCGGAATCCCGGCCACCACTTCCCCGTCGATCAACCCCACCTTCCGCGCTGCTACCCCCACCCGGTACATAATACGGTTATCGGCATTTAGTATACTGGCTGTCTTAGCCGCCGATCCTAAGGCAATTCCCAGATCCATCAGGCGCCAGGCACAAAGAGGACCGGCAAATTCCGCTCCTTCTTGCGGCGGGGGCAATTCGGCGCACGTTTTAAAGCCACAGGCACCACAGTTCAAACCAGCAGCCTGCGGTTTATCCAGCGCAATCAGTAGCACAGCGTCTGATCGCCGAACATTGTCCCCGTCACGGTCCCAGTTCTTCTTACCAATCTCTTTCCCATACTGAACCATAGCGTCGGCCAGGCGATTAAGTTCCTCTCCTTTTACCACTTTAATGTTAACAAAATCCTTGCCCGTGGCCTTAGGAGCCGTCCGCGCCGATAAGGCCATAAGGTCTGCCACTGTAGACATAATCTCTTGCATTTACTTTGTCCTCCTTTTGATAAAATATATTATTAACTACTTTTATATGCGCCATTAATAATATTTAACTGCCGTAACCCTTGTATAGCCGCTTGGGCTAAAACTTCATAGCCACTCTTATTGGGGTGAAGCCCGTCCACCGTGAGGTTCGGTTTAATGCCTAACCCACTCTCCACCACCAAGGGAGTATAAAAATCCAGCAGACCCCAGCCCTGCTGCGGCGCTTCTTCCTGTAGCCATTTGCGCTGCAGCTGAAGTCGTGCTTCGGTCAAAGGCTCATCTGCCGGCGGTGGCAGCACGAACACAACCTTGGCGCCGATAGCTTCTATCCGCTTAGCCATTTGCTGCAGCGCCTTTTGGGTTTGGTCCCAATTGATTATTTCCCTAATGCCTAAAGCATCGTTGCTGCCAGCCAAAATAATAACCACATCCGGTTGAAGAGAAAGCACATCTCGTTCTAGTCGTTCCAACATATCAAGGCTGGTTTCGCCGTTCGCACCGCGATTATAGATCGTAACACCCAATTCTTTCGCTGTCAGGGCCACCCAGGAACTTCCTGGACTGTATGGATAACCGTAAGTCAAAGAGTCACCCAAGGCTACTATGGTACCCAATAAAAACACCTCATCTTTTCTCTATCTAATCAGTATTTTACTACAAAGAAGGAAAAGACTGCCATAGCTACGAATAACATATGTATCTGTAGTACAGGAGGCCTGATAAGTGCATCGTCCAGCTATTCATCCTGCTCTTATTATAGCTCCCGTGATCTTACTCTTGGCTTGTCTCTGGCCCCCAACACACTATTTATTTCCTATCGATGCTCTTTCTCTTCGGGCTCTAGGGCTATTGGGCTTTACCATTATCCTCTGGGCCAGCGAAGCTTTGGAGGCGGCTGTTACCTCACTTTTGGTATTCCTACTACTGCCGCTCCTTAACATTCTGCCCCTAGAAGACGCTTTAGCCACCTTAGGTTCGGAGACTGTGTGGCAGTTGGTTTTAATTTATATTGTGGCCGAGGCTATCGGCCAATTCCACTTGCACCAACGATTATCTTACCATCTACTACTGCTTTCAGCCAACAATTCTCGGCTGCTATCCGGTGCTTTTGTCCTGGCCACTGTCTTGTTCAGCTTTTTTATACCGGTACCAGTGGGCAAAGTATCTCTTATTCTTCCCCTGGTACACGAAAGTCTAGATGCCTTAGGATTTCACGCCGATAGTAATCTCAGCTACTTAATCTATTATATCATTGGCAGTATGGGATTGTTTTCCAGTGTCGGTATATTAACCGGTTGTCCAGCCAATTTGTATAGTGCCCACCTCATGGGTCAGGAGCTTTTTACCACCTGGAATTATGGTCCTTGGCTACTAACCTTTTTCCCCGGCGTTGTAGCCAATGTACTCACTATTTGGTTGCTGCTCCTCTTACTTTGGCCCCCGGAACAGCCCCGACAAAACAGCTCCGCCTTTCGGCTTTTTCTTCAGCAGAAACTAAAGGACCTGGGCCCCTTATCCCTGGCCGAAAAAAAACTTTCCCTCATTCTAGCGGTTATGATTTTTCTTTGGGCAACCAGCGGATGGCTTCATAATCTATCGGTTACTCAAGCCTGTTTTCTGGCTGTCATTGCTTTGTTTTTACCTGGTATTAGCCTCTTAAGCTTCAAGCAAGCGGCCACCGGTATTAGTTGGTCAGTAATATTGGTTTTTGCCGCTGGCCTAGCTATAACCCGCGGTCTAACTGCCACCGGCGCTGCCGCTTGGCTAGGCCAGCTAGTTAGTAGCTTGTTTAACAACCTACCGCCCACGGTAGCTGGGGTGGCTGTCTTTATCTTTTTGGTCGCAGTTCGAGTCGCCTTTACCACTCCTACTGCCTACGCGGCCGCCCTACTACCAGTAGTTTTTGCCGCTGGCCCCAACCTGGGACTAAACCCTGTCTGGTTAGCTGCTTTAACCACCATCGCCGCCCATACCGCCTTTTTATATCCCATGCAGTCCATGACTTTAATGACTGTTTACACGGCCAGCTCTCTTAAGCCAATGGCTGTCTTTCGGGCCGGGCTAGTGGCCACAGCCGCCACCGTAGTGGTGACCTTGGTATTCGCCTTTTATTATTGGCCACTTTTGGGCCTCAGTCCTTTTATGTAAAGAACTACCGCCGAGCCCGTTCCAGATACGGCCACCATATGAGCCCCAAACCGTCCTCAGTACTAGGTAGGGCACATGGCGACTATCACCATACAAAAAAACCGCCCTACTTAGAGGACGGTTTTTTTACTTTTGTGCCTCGTTTATGATGAAAGGCTAACTACCACAAGAGAATGACCATGCCCTTTACACCCTAGGTTTTTTATTCCCCGAAATATCTCTTTAACAGTCCGGCAAAGGCCGCTCCGTGACGGGCTTCGTCTTTGCACATTTCATGAACGGTGTCGTGGACAGCATCGTATCCTAACTCTTTAGCTTTGGTGGCCAGGTTCTTCTTACCTAGGCAAGCACCGTGCTCGGCTTCCACCCTCATCTTTAGATTCTTTTTGGTGCAATCGGTAACCACTTCCCCTAACAGCTCGGCAAATTTCGCCGCATGTTCGGCTTCTTCCCAGGCAATCCTCTTGTAGGCTTCCGCCACTTCCGGATAGCCTTCTCGGTCGGCCTGACGGCTCATGGCCAAATACATACCTACTTCCGTGCATTCGCCCATAAAGTTATCTTTTAAACCCTGTACCACTTCTGGATCCAATCCTTGAGCAATGCCCACTTTATGTTCATCGGCCCAAGTCAATGCTTGATCTTCCTTTTTCTCTATAAATTTATCGCTGCTAGCACCACATTGGGGACACTTGGCCGGTGGTGTATCACCAGTATGGACGTAACCACAAACAGTGCACACGAATTTTTTCATAAACTAAACGCCTCCTCGAAAAATATTTTAGCAGTAACTTAAGGGACGTGGTTTTATTTTTGTTCTGTCCCTCTGTTGTTATTAATTATAATTACTAATATTGTATTTGTCAAGGTCTTTAACCGTTAAAGGAAAAGGGCCAGGCTTTTTGCCTGGCTCTTTGTAGTAACCTACTCTATCACCCTTGATATAGCCACTACTTTATCTCCTTTATCCAGCCGCATAAGAGTTACTCCTTGGGCCAATCGGCTTTGCTCAGGGATATCTTTGGCAGCGATTCTAATAATCACCCCACTGGCAGTGATCAGCATTAGATCATCGTCATCACGTACCACCCGCATCTCCACCACTGGACCGTTGCGCTTGGAGGTACGGATAGCTTTTAACCCCTTACCGCCGCGACTCTGGGCCCTAAACTCCGAAAGGGGTGTACGCTTGCCGTAGCCGTTAGCACACAAAATCAACAGGCTGGCATCGGTTAACACCACATCCATACTCACCACTTCGTCGCCAGCATTAAGGCGGATCCCCCGCACTCCTTTAGCTAAGCGGCCCATAGCACGGACATCCCGCTCGGAAAAACGGATGGCCATGCCGGTCCGTGTCCCCAAAAGCAGCTCCCTATTACCATCGGTACGGCGGACATAAATAAGTTCATCGCCCTCTTCTAAGGTAATGGCTTGAAGCCCACCGCGACGCACAGAATCAAAATCCGATAAAGCTGTTTTTTTCACTATGCCACCCTTGGTAGCCATAACTAAAAAGCCACCGTCGGTAAAATCACGTACACCTAAAACGGCTGTTACCTGCTCGTCGTTGTCTAAAGCAATTAAGTTCACCAGGGGTATACCTTTGGCCTGTCGGCCAGCTTCTGGTACTTTATACCCCTTTACGCGATAGAGTCGTCCTTGGTTGGTGAAAAACAACAGCCAATCATGATTACTTACAGTGAGAAGATGTTGAACCACATCCTCTTCCTTGGTGCCAGTGCCTTGGATACCTCGTCCACCCCGACGCTGGCTACGGTAGCTGGCAATCGGC
>JAAYWY010000044.1 GCA_012516165.1 Bacillota bacterium | reverse complement strand
TATTTTTAAGTACCCAGCAGTGGAATACATCCCTCTTTATCCTTTAACTCTAGCCTTGGAACCTAACTGGAAACCATCTGATGGCCGGGTGAATCTATACGTATTTACCAATAAGGACGATCTTGAGCAAGAACTGATCCGTCTCGGTATAGTATTAACAACTTCGGTGGACTTCAGCCATAAGTTGGTTTTATTAACAATAGGCTATCAGGTAACTTCAGCTTATTACCGTGGTTACACTACTATTTTGCAAGGAGAGGAACTGCCCGGAGGATACCACGTGGCAGCCATTCCCCGCGGTTATTTTTATAAAAACCGGATTCATTTCGCCCTTTACGATAAAAATGCCCGTAAACTAGCATGGGCTAATATTACCCTGACAGGAAAATAATCATAATAGCACTAAGTCCGCCATTAACACCACGCTAACCCTTATGTATCGCCCTTGGGGTGTCCTCCCCGGGGCATCCTTTTTCATTGCTTCTTGCCGGAGTATTTCTTTTACCTCCAGGTTACCACATATTCTTCGTCCTGGTTGGGCCTTAGGGCAAACAAAAGTGAGTTCAAACGGACGCACTTCGTCCCACCTTTGGAGAGAACCTTGTGGTGCTGCATAGGTAACTGTTAAAGACAGTTCCCCCATACCCACCACCTCTTCTAATCCTATTTGCCAATGCACTGCTTTAACTTCAGCCGTAACAGTAGTTTCATAACCAGGCCACCATCGCCGAGGCTTAATTAAAACCTCTAGCTCTGCCTCTTGGTTTATAACTGCTATTACTGGGCAATCCACCTCTTCTTTGGCCGGTAACAGCTCCGTGATAACCGGCACCACCGCCGAGCGATACACCCATCCCTTTATAGCGCAGGCCGCTCTAAGCACCACGGGGCTGCCATCTTTAGCTACTGACAGGGGCAGTAAACTAGCTTCAATGTCTACTTCTGATATTAATCCCGGTACAGCAGCAGGAATGCTAAGCGTTGCCTGCCAAGGCAAACTAAATTCTCGGCAACATTCCTCCTGGGAAATACTTAGATAATAAATACTTGCTTGAATTTCTCCATGGCAAAAAAGAACACCATAGCCTACATGCGCTCCATGCACCCTAGGCTGTACATTATAATCAAGTATGAGGCCTTCTTGATCTGACCATGCCAGAATTTCTTCTATCAACATATTATAATGCTGCTGTCCCACCAATTCTTCTACCCAAGCCTGCTGGGTACAGGATCGTATCTTGGACAACGTGGGACCGGCCACCAGCGCCACTCGTTCTAAAGATAAGAGACGAACATGAAAAGCGCAAAGAATTTGATTATCTAAACTGCCACTTTCCAGTAAAGTGGACCGCACATTTTCCACACATCCTTCTATTTGCACCAGCTGTCCTGGTCTACTCATATCCATTATCAATACCTTAGTAAAAGGGGCAGTAAAGTGCTGAAGCCGCTCTCTCCCTTGCTGATCCACATAGGGAAAGGCAATCTCCAGTTGACCCTGGAGTATTACTTGTCCGTGATCGGCACGACCACTCAAGTTGGTTGCTTTTACCTGGGGCTGGCTGGGCACAGTTGGCCGCTCTTTTAACGGTAGACAAACAGGTACCAGTTCATTATAGCTATGCTCGGCTAAGATTAACGGTACCCGTGCCCAAAGGACCTGATCAACCGATGAAGTGTCGTCAGCTATCAAGATATCTTGTTTGCGCTCCTGACATGCTTGTAAGTCTACGGTTTCTCTAATACTAAGGGATAGGGTGTGCCCGAACGACAAGATATCTGCTCGGATAATATCACCCTGGGCCGATACCACCAGCTTCCCTGCTGTTTCCTTTAGTTCTAGGGGCCACAGATAGTTCCAAGCGGTGGTATGGCAAAGCTCGTGCACATGCCCATCGGTTCCCAAATAAAGAATCTCTTCTTTTGCTATTCCACTTACAACTAAAGGCCGGGCCCAATCAACCTGAACCTCTAGTTCGGCAATGTCAGCTCGAACAATCTTGCGCGCTGGCGGATCCAACGGCAAAAGCAGCTCCCGCTGAAAACTCTCTACCTGAGTAGCTAACACTATGGACAAAAACGCCGGTTTAAAATGGCAATGAGATAACAGTGCCGCTGTTTCATACGGCTGAACGGCCATAACTTTTACCTTAAAGGTGCTGGCAATAAGAAATTTTACCTCGGCCTGTTTTCGGCCTACGCGATTGATAGTATAAGTCAGCCCTGCCACCTGGGGCCCAATAACCACATGTCCAGCCAGAATAGGTTCCGGCAGATAAAAATCCAAACCAAAACTGCTGGTCTTCTTTAGTGTCTGCAGTCGTCCATTAGGAAGAGCCAACGTTCCTTCAATCAGCAGCTCCCCTCTAATCTGTAATCGCTGCCCATCTATCCGCCTGCGGACAGATAGAAACTTGGCAGTGGGATCTAGCACTTCCTGTGGACAAGTTCGCACCTGTGTCCAGGCCTCTAACTCTGCTGGCAAAGTAAAACTCTGTACTGGTCTATACACCAATTGTGTATCCATCTTTTGGTTCATGGTTCTTTTCCTCCCACCCCGCTTGCTGATATAAGATATGGCTGCAGGCAGAAAAAAAGAAGACTCTGCTTTAAGATAACAGAGTCTACCTCCGATTTCCGATTAAGGTTTGGTAAATTGAATTGGTAATGCACGCCTCAAGTGTTACTCAACCTCTGCTACTGCTGCCTGCACCCATTGCAGAGCCTTCACTGTTGCCTTAAGGAACACTTTGATATG
>JAAYWY010000043.1 GCA_012516165.1 Bacillota bacterium | reverse complement strand
CTCCTTGCGGGAAATCTACCCGGATATTTTTAATACGGTGCTAGTTCCCAAAGCCCCCGAACTGGTGGCCACACCTTATCGGTTCGGCGGGGACAAAGAAGAAGCGCAGCAGTTTTTTGAGGCTGGTTTAGGGCAGGCGTTTGCCAATATCAGGGCTGCCATGAGCAGCGAGTTTCCGGTTACCATATATTACGCTTTCAAGCAGGTGGACAAAAACAGTACCGTTGTTGAAGATGATGGTGGCGAAAGTGTGGGAATAGCATCCACCGGCTGGGAGACCATGCTCCAGGGGCTGCTCACTGCCCAGTTTACCATTACCGGTACCTGGCCCATGCGCAGCGAAATGAGTAATCGCCCAGTGGCTAGTGGTACCAACGCTTTGGCCTCGTCCATTGTTTTGGTCTGCCGTCCCCGTCCGGCTGACGCACCGCTGGCCACCCGCCGTGAGTTCCTGGCTGCCCTGCGGCGGGAACTCCCGGCTGCCCTAAAAAAGCTGCAGCAGGGCAACATTGCTCCGGTGGACCTGGCCCAGGCGGCCATTGGCCCCGGCATGGCTATTTTTTCCCGCTATGCTAAGGTGTTGGAAGCCGATGGGACGTCCATGCCGGTGCGGACGGCTTTGCAGATTATCAATCAGGAGCTGGATGCCTACTTTGCCGCCCAAGAAGGGGACTTGGACGCGGATACCCGGTTCTGTCTGGCCTGGTACGAGCAGTATGGCTTAAAAGAAGCTCCCTACGGCGAGGCCGATGTATTGGCCCGGGCCAAAAATACCACTGTCGACCGGCTGGTGGGGCAGGGGGTGCTAGCAGCAGCCAAAGGGAAGGTATTTTTAGTCCCAGCTTCAGAATTGGATCCCACCTGGGAACCAAAAGTGGGGTCTGATCCCAGTGCCTGGCTCTGTACCCAGCAGCTGGTTCACCGGCTGCAACTAGGCGGGGAAGAGGCGGCGGCGCGCCTCAGCTTCGACCTTGGTTCTAACCGCAGCGAAGATTGTAAGGCTTTGGCTTACCGCCTCTATACCACCGCTGAGCGCCGCGGTTGGACCGAGGAAGCTCTAGCCTATAATACCCTGGTGGTTTCTTGGCCGGCGATCCAGGAAAAAGCTGTGGCTATAGCTGCCACACCAAGGGTGCAGTTAGGGTTTATTAGCCCAGAGGGGGGACAAAGGAATGGATAACTACCAATTGGTAACTAAGGGTTTTCAGATCCTAACAGAAATCCTAGCACCTTACGTTTGTCAACAGCTGGAGGGTTACTTCCGGCAGGACTGGTGGCGCCAAGGGGTGCTCGATGTACTGACTGATTTTCAAAAGCGTGATCTGCCAGACTTAGGTGACTGGGGTACGTTGGTGGATTCCTTGGACATCGCCCGCTGTCTGATACTGATGGATGTCCACTGGAACAATATTTTCAAGGTGGAGTTGAGTAAAGAGCACCGCCACTGGGTAAAAGAGCTAATTACTACCCGTAACAAATGGGCGCACAAAGGTAGCAGCGAAGTAACCGACGAGGATGCTTGGCGGGCACTGGACACCATGGCCCGGCTGGTAGAAAAGATCGATACTGAGTCTACCGAGGCTATTCGGGAGCTGGCCCGGAAGATTCGCTACGGGACTTCGGGCCCGTCTACCGCCGTTACCAACGGCAAAAACAGCCTAGGTTCCGTGGCCGAGCAAGATGCATCCGGCGTCTTATCGGTTTCTCCCCGGGCCGGGTTGCTCCCCTGGCGGCAGGTGGTGGAGCCGCATCCCGATGTGGCTCAAGGGCGGTACAAGCAGGCGGAATTTGCTGCTGATTTGGCCCAGGTGGCTCGAGGAACAGCCGAGGTGGAGTATCAGGACTCAGTGGAGTTTTTTGGCCGTACTTATATTACTGCTGGCATGGAGGGGCTGCTGGTTCAGGCCCTGCGCCGGGTTACCGGCCAGGGGGGCGAACCGGTAATTCAACTAAAAACCGCTTTCGGCGGTGGTAAAACCCACAGCATGTTGGCTTTGTATCACCTGCTGCGCGGGACGGCCGCCGTGGCCGATTTGCCCCATGTACGTGCTGTGCTAAATAAAGCTGATATAGACGAGCTACCCAAGGCCCATGTGGCTGTGCTGGTAGGTACGGCTCTGAATCCTTCGCGAGTGCGCCGGCCACCCACTTTCCCTGGTATTACCATCCGTACCCTCTGGGGCGAGCTGGCGGCCCAGCTGGCCGAGCAGGCGGGCCAACCGGAACTTTACGAGTTAATCCGAGAAGCCGACAAGGCTGCTGTTCCCCCTGGGTCCGAGACCCTTACCGAACTCTTCGATGCTTGTGGGCCGTGCGTGATCCTAATTGATGAGCTGGTGGCCTATGCCCGCAAACTATATCATGCATCAGACAAGCTGGTGGCCGGTACGTTTGACGCTGTGCTAAGCTTCGTGCAAGAACTTACTGAGGCGGCCCGGGCCAGTAAAAATAGTTTAATTGTAGCTTCTATTCCCGAATCCACTATTGAAATCGGGGGTGAAGCCGGCCAGGTGACACTGGCATCGCTAGAGCATACCTTTGGGCGCATGGAAGCTATTTGGCAGCCGGTGGGGGCGGAGGAAGGTTTCGAGATTGTGCGGCGCCGGCTGTTCCTTCCGGTCCAAGATGTTTCTGCTCAACTGGAAGTGTGCCGGGCCTTTAGCGAGATGTATCGCTCAGGCGGGCCGGACTTTCCGCTGGAAACAAAAGAACTGGCCTACTTAGAGCGCCTAAAAGCTTGCTATCCCATCCACCCGGAAGTGTTCGACCGGTTGTATGGTGATTGGGCCACGCTGGAGAAATTCCAAAAGACCCGCGGGGTCTTAAGGCTGATGGCGGCGGTGATTCATGACCTCTGGGTACGGCAAGACGCTAGCCTGCTTATTATGCCGGGCTCTATTTCCCTGGACAATATCACTGTGCGCGAAGAATTTACCCGCTACCTGCGTGAAGGCTGGAATGCAGTGGTGGAAAGAGATATTGATGGTCCACGGTCGCTGCCTTATCAGATCGATGTGCAAAATCCGCGTTTTGGCCGTTTGATGGCTGCCCGGCGAGTAGCGAGGACGATATTTTTAGGGAGCGCTCCCACTGTGCGCGAACAACGGGTACGCGGAGTACAGGACGTGCGCGTGCGGCTAGGCATAGTACAACCGGGCGAACAAGTGGCCGTGTTTAACGATGCCCTGGGACACTTAGGTGATAAACTTACGCATTTATACAGCAGCAACCAACGCTATTGGTATGACCTCCAGCCTAATTTGCGCCGGACCATGGAAGAACGAGCGCAGCTGGTGTCCTCCGATGATATTGAGCTGGAACTGGAAAACAGAATCAAGAAAGTGCGGGAACGGGCCGATTTTGCTGCCGTCCATTGTTGTCAGGTTTCTTCTTTGGATGTGCCCGATGATCAAGAAGTCCGGCTGGTGGTGCTGGAACCGAGCTGTACCCATAAGCCAGGAGAGCAGACAACTTTAGCCATAGAAGCTGCCGAGGACATTCTGCTACATCGGGGTTCTTCCCCCCGCTTCTTTCGGAACATGCTGGTTTTTGTAGCTGCCGATGCCGACGGTTATGCCAGTTTGGTGAGCGAAACCCGTAGGTACCTGGCCTGGAGATCTATTGTACAAGAACAGGAGTCCCTAAACCTAGATGCCTACCAGCGCCGACAGGCTAACAACAGCATGGAGGCCAGTGAGCAGACGGTGGAGGCAAGGCTTAAGGAGGCGTATGCTTGGCTGTTGGTTCCTACCCAAGACGGCGTAGGTCCCATAACCTGGGAAGCAGTGCGTATTCCCGGTGGCGGCGAGAGCTGGGTTACCAAGGCATCCAAGAAACTTATCTCTAATGAGCAACTTATCACTAAATGGGGCCCGGCCTTGCTTAGGCTGGAGCTGGATAAATGGATGTGGCTTGATAAAGACTACATTGCCATAAAAACGCTGTGGGAATACATGACCCAGCATTGTTATCTACCCCGGTTGCGCGATATGAAAGTACTTAAAGATACTATCCAAGAGGGATTGGCATCGTCGGAGTATTTTGCTTACGCGGCAGACGTGGCTGCCGATGGGCGGTTTTTGGATCTGCGGCTGGGATCGACTGATGGACTAACCGAAGTTCGCGAATCGGGGCTGTTGGTAAAGCCGGAAGTTGCCAGCAAACAAATGGCGGCGGAGGAAGAAGAACGGAAGAAAAAAGAGAGAGAAAAGCTGACGGCGATATATACACTTGGTACCGAAGGCGAAGATGAATCAGGCACAGGTCATCCGGGGGTCCATGTGCCGCCGGGCGAATATGGCCCTATTTTGCCTCCACAAGAGCCAGCTCCCAAGAAGCTGCGGCGTTTTTACGGCACAGTAAATCTTGATGTAACCAGAGCTGGCCGCGATGCTGGCCGCATAGCAGAAGAAGTGATCCAACACCTGTCCGCCTTACTGGGTTCTGAGGTAAAAATCACCCTCGAGATACAAGCCACTATCCCGGATGGTATTCCCGAGCAGGTGGTTCGCACCGTCAGCGAAAACTGCCGTACGCTAAAGTTTAGTCAACACGGTTTTGAAGAAAGCTAATATGAGTTGGTAGCCAATATTGTCATCCTGCCTGTCCAGCCTGCCCAGCCTGCCCAGAGCGGAGCGTAGGGACCGAAGCAGAGGGAGCAAAGCGAAGGATCTGTGCGGCTAAACAATGAAAGATCCTTGATTTTCATCACACTTGTGAAAAGGCACGAAAGGGCCGCAAAACAAAATGCTTAGGCTAAAATTGTGCTTGCTTTTCGTTCGGCGGTGGTGTAAAATATGATTTAATATTAAGAGCGATGCCGGGAACAAGTACAAGGGCTTGTCTTCTCAAGAGAGCCGGTGGTAGGTGCGAGCCGGTGAGGCAGTTCTTGGAATCCATCCCGAAGCGGACGGCCGAAGTAAAGTAGGACCGTACGGGTGATATCCGTTAACGTATCACAAGTGGGCGTTAGCTTTTTTGCTTTGCGCCAATTTGGGTGGCACCGCGGGAACCGCTTCTCGTCCCTGTTTTTTCAGGGGCGGGAGGCGTTTTTATTTTCCCCTAAAAAGAGTAACTGAACAAAGAGCAGCAAGGAGAGATGGTTTATGCAGAGAAAGCAACATTTATTTATCCCTGGGCCGACACCGGTTCCGCCGGAAGTGGCGGCAGCCATGACACGGCCGGTAATTGGTCATCGAGGTAGTGACTATGCTTCTCTGCAACGATATTTAACGGAAAAGGTGCAACAGGTTTTTCAGACTAAAAACGATCTTTTTATTCTTACTTCCTCGGGTACCGGAGCTATGGAAGCAGCTGTTACCAGCAGTTTAAATCCTGGGGACAAAGTGTTAGCCCTCATCACTGGACAGTTTGGTCAGCGTTTTGCGGCCATTGCGGAGCGCTGTGGGGCTGAAGTGGAACGAATGGAGTTTCCCTGGGGGGAAGCAGTGGATATAGAAAAGGTACGGGCGAGATTAGAGCACGGTCCCCAGCTGGAGGCGGTGTTAGTTACCCATAACGAAACCTCCACTGGTGTAGTGAACGATGTGGCCGCTGTGGGAGCACTTGTTAAGGACACGCCCACCCTTTTGTTGGTGGATGCGGTAAGCAGCATGGGAGCCATGGATATTCGCACCGATGAGTGGGGAGTGGATTTCATGGCCACCAGTTCCCAAAAAGCCTTTATGTTACCGCCAGGTTTGGCCTTTCTTAGCGTGAGCCCCAAAGGCTGGCGGAAGGTGGAGAAGGTATCGCCGCGGTCTTTTTACTTCGATCTTACAGCCTGGCGAGAAAGTGGAGTCAAGGGTTTTTCGCCGTGGACGCCTAATGTGAGCCTGCTGTTTGGGCTGGAGAAAGCGCTGGATCTTATGTTTACAGAAGGGCTGGAACAAGTCTGGGCTCGGCACCGGCGTTGGGCCCGGGGAGTTAGGGCTGGTCTTCGGGCCATGGGACTAGAGCTAGTGGCAGAAGACAAATGGGCTTCGCCAACGGTGACTGCCGCCTATATTCCCGATGGTCAGGCCGATGCGCTAAGGGCAGCAGTTAAGCGGGATTTTGGGTTGTGCTTAGCTGGTGGAAAAGGGAAACTGGCCGGTTCTATTATCCGTATGAGCCATATGGGATATGTAGATGATCTGGAGATTCTAGGGGCATTGGCTGTTCTAGAATTAGGGCTCAAACAGCTGGGCTACCCGGTTAAGCTAGGGGCTGGGGTGGCCCAGGCGCAAGCACAATTTATCGAGGAGGTATAACCGTGGCTAAGGTCATGATTGTAGATAATGTGGCGCCCGAAGCGGCGCAAATCTTAGAGCAAGAAGGACATGAAGTACGGACAGAGGCTGGGAAGCTAGATACGCCCGATCTTATAGCTGCTTGTGCTGGCTGCCAAGGTTTAATTGTGCGTTCGGCTACTAAAGTGACAGCGGAGTTTATGGCTGCCCGACCAGAGCTTTCGGTAGTGGGCCGAGCCGGGGTAGGTGTAGATAATATTGATATTGACGCGGCCTCTGAGCACGGTATTTTGGTAGTTAATGCTCCTACCGGCAATACTATTGCTGCGGCAGAACACACCTTGGCGTTAATGTTTGCTTTAGCCCGCCATATTCCTCAAGCCATGGATACGCTCTGCCAAGGGCGCTGGGAACGGAAACGCTTCTTGGGAGTGGAGCTGGCTGGCAAGACATTAGGGGTGTTAGGACTGGGACGGGTTGGGTCGGCTGTGGCTCAGCGGGCGGAGGCGCTGGGTATGCGCGTGCTGGCTTATGATCCTTACATTTCACCGGAGCAGGTTGCGGTGCCTAATATTAAACTAACCTCCTTTAACGACGTGGTGCGGCAAGCCGATTTTATCACTTTGCATTTGCCGTTGACCGATGAAACGCGAGGGATTATTTCGAAACAGGCTTTGGCCCAGATGAAACCCGGTGTGCGGCTGATTAACGCTGCCCGCGGTGCTTTAGTGGACGAGGCAGCATTGGCGGATGCCTTAAAGAGTGGTCAGGTAGCAGGGGCAGCGCTGGATGTTTTTGCCGAAGAACCGTGTACTAATAGCCCACTTTTAGGTTTGGACAATGTGGTGATGACCCCGCACTTAGGTGCGTCCACTAAAGAGGCCCAGGTGCATGTGGCGGTGGAGGTGGCTAAGCAAGTAGCCGATGCTTTAGCCGGGCGGCGACCAAAGCATTGTCTTAATTGGGAACGGGCACTCCAACAAGGGGCGGCTGTGGGTATGTAAAACTTGGTCGGAGGGCAGGCTCAGTTAACATCTGGGCCTGCTGTTTAATTTTGGAGCAGGAAAAAACGGCATTTTGGCGAATGAGGGGAAGAAGAGAGAAGTACAGTATATAAAGGAAGGGGGTTAACCATGTTGAATTTAACGGATATCCTTAACATATTACCTCATCGTTATCCTTTTTTGCTGGTGGATAAAATATTAGAGTTGGAGCCTGGACAGCGGGCAGTGGGATTAAAGAATGTCAGCGGCAACGAACCTTTTTTCCAGGGGCATTTCCCTGGGCATCCGGTGATGCCGGGAGTGCTTATTGTGGAGGCCTTGGCCCAAACAGGGGCGGTTGCGCTTCTTAGTACCCCGGATCTAACAGGGAAACTAGCTTATTTTGCCGGTATCGACAAGTGCCGGTTTCGTCAGCCGGTGGTGCCGGGGGATCAATTGCGCTTAGAGGTAACGCTAACTAAAATGCGCGGCAGTATTGGCAAAGGCCAAGGGCAGGCGTTTGTGGGCGATAAGCTAGCAGCAGAGGGAGAATTTACGTTTGCCGTGACTGAACGTTAATAAATCATGGGAAATCGCCTTTTAGCAGGATTAACAGTTGCAATTCGAGAAGTATATAGTATACTGATACAATGATGGTGAGATACCCGATCCTAGGGAAAGGAAGCGATGCTATGACTAAGGATGAGCGGCCGCAACTGAACAACCAAGAAGCAGCATCTCAGCCTGCTACATCTACCACTTTGGTTTATGACTTCCTGCGGCCCAAGCTGGAACGGGTAGCTCAGGATCTGCACGATGCTTTGGTGGACTACGCGGAGAAGGAGAATTTTGCTGCCCATCTGGATGCAGCTTTTCATGTTTTCTTTTCGGAGGATGCTTTAGAAATCCTTGATCCGGAAGAGGAAGCAGCCTTTATCTCTTTTATTGAATGGTTTATTTATGATTACCGCTTGTCCCCCAAAGGCGGGCGGCTCATTGAGCACTTTTTTAAGGAAAAAAAGGGTACTTTTGGCCCCTTGGAGCAGGAAATGTTACAGCAATGGCTAGACAGTACAATTTCGTTATATGAGGTTTACCAGGTCAAGGAAGATGGTATTGGGGCCGAGGATTTGTTTACCGGTGAACGTATTTGGATTGCAGATGCGAATATATCGGCTGGAGTTACTTTATGGTCGGTACTGCTATGTCGGCTGCTACCGGTGGGGGATGGTTTTCAGCCGTCGGGAGCGGCACTAGAGGTTCCGCCCATGTTCAAATACGATATCCTGCGTCAAACCCAGGCCGATTTTCGACACTGGCAGCACCGCGGTCGCAAAGGCGGTTGGCAAGCTTATCTAAAGGATCGGGGATATTTGCTCAATACTACGGTGGCCCGGTTGTTTGCTGCTGGCCAGGAAGAACTTTTTGCTCAGGAGGAAGAGCTAAATCGCCACGACATGGCCCTCCCCCGGGCGGTTTTGGGCTTGTCACCAGAGACCAGAGACAAACTGCTCCGGCAGTACTATGAAGAGTATTTTCGCCAGTGGCCAGACACTCCTCACCCTGGGTTGAGGGGCTTGACACCGCGTCAGTATTGTCAAAATCCAGCTGGCCGTCGGCGTGTGCGGGAGTTGTTAAAAGAACTAGAATTTATTGAAGAACGCAAGAAACAGGCTGGCGAGGTGCACTATGACATTAGCTGTTTGCGCCAAGCTCTTAACTTACCGCCGGAGGAGCAAAGTTCTGAACGCCAAGCCATTAAATGGTTAAACCCAGCCCATAAGAAAGTAGCGGAAGAGCTGCGCAAGAGTTTGGCTGACGCTGGCTATCTTAAACTGCAGGTGGATAATGCTGTGCAGCTGTGGGCTGATTTTTGCCGGTTGGCCCAGCCCGAAGTGAAAAAAACTCAGACTTGGCTGGCAGCCCTAGAGTATACCATGGCGCGGTTGGAGCTAACCGCTGGTGTGACCCAAAAAGAGCTAGGCCACAAATACCATGTGGCGGCCGGTACTGTTTCCAGTAATTTCCGGACCATCTGGCGGACGCTAGGCCTAGAAAGCTTTGACCAACGCTATACTACTCAGGAGGATCCATACAGCAAGCTGCTCAGGTTTTTGCGCTAGGGGGTGTGACTGTGGTCAAAGCGGCAGATGCTCCCAGCGATCTTACTGTTCAAGGAGAAGTCAAGAATATAATTTTTCGCGATGTTAAGTCGGGTTTTACGGTGGCAGCACTTGCGTGCCAACAAGGCGAGGTACGGGTAACGGGTCATCTCGCCATGTTGCGCCCAGGTGCTAGCTACATTTTTTATGGTGACTGGGTGATGCACCCTAAATATGGTCGTCAATTTGCGGCGGAAGCGCTGGAAGAAGTTGTGCCCACAGAAGAAGAAGGGATTGTGGGCTACTTATCCAGCGGGCTTATTCCTGGCGTGGGTGAACGATTAGCCCAACGCTTAGTGGACCATTTTGGTTTAGATACGCTGCGAATTATAACTGAGGAGCCATCCCGGCTGGAGGAAGTGCCGGGGATTGGCAAAAAACTGGCCACTAAAATTACGCGGGCGATAAACGAGAATAAGGAAATAGAGCGGCTGATGGTGTTCTTGCGCCACCATCATGTTAGCACCAGCTTGGCGCTGAAGATCCACCGTCATTATGGCCGAGGGGCTATTGCCCAGCTAAAAGAAAATCCGTATTCTCTAACGGAAGATATCTTTGGTGTGGGCTTTTTGACTGCCGATAGACTGGCCCAGAAGCTGGGGCTTAGGCGTCATGCCAAGGAACGGTTAATGGCGGCAGTTTTGTATGTCCTAAGACAAGCTGCGAACCGGGGTGGTCATTGCTATTTACCGGAGAAAGAGCTAGTAAAAGAGACGCTAAAACTAGTGAATGCCCCTGGCGACGACGAACCGGTGGAAGAGGAAGAAGTGGAAAATGCGCTGGGCGAGCTGGCAAAAAGCTCGGGACACGTGATTGCCGAGGATGGCAATTGGTGGCTGCCTTATCTTTACCGGGCGGAAGCAGGCGTGGCCCGGGAATTGGTCCGACTCCTTCAGGATGAGCGGCCGGTAGCAGCTGACAAGCTGACACAAGCGGTAAGAAAAGCAGAGGCAGCGCTGGGAATCAAGTTTGCTTCTTCTCAGGAAAAGGCCATCAGGCAGGCTGTGCAGCGAGGAGTCACTGTTATTACTGGTGGTCCAGGCACGGGTAAATCCACTATTGTTAGTGGTTTAATCCAGGTGCTGTCCGAACTAGAACCCGGGGCGCGCATTGCCCTGGCAGCGCCTACCGGGCGGGCGGCTCAACGGCTAACCGACCTTACGGGTTGCGAAGCGAGCACTATTCATCGGCTACTGGGGTATACTTTGGCCGAGGGCGAGCCAGCGTTTACTTATAACCGCGACAATCAACTCAGGGTGGATCTGGTAGTGGTGGACGAGTTTTCCATGGTGGATGTGGTCTTGGCCTATCAGCTGTTGCAGGCCATACCTACGTGTGGTCGTGTGGTAATGGTGGGTGACAAAGACCAGCTTCCCAGTGTGGGGCCAGGCAGTGTGCTCAGGGATATTATTGCCAGCCAAAAAGTACCTACGGTACGCCTAACCCAAATTTTCCGCCAAGCGGAGCAATCGTTGATCACGGTCAACGCCCACCGCATCAACCAGGGATTAGGCCTCAGATTACAGACGCCGTCCGATTTTTATTTCATTAAGCTGGAAGACCCCGAGGATATAGCCCGGCAGGTGGTGGATTTGGCCGCCAAGATGGCAAATACTTTCGGCCTAGAGAATATCCAAGTACTTTCGCCTATGCATAAGTACATAACGGGAGTCCAAAACCTGAACAAAAGTCTGCAAGAGCAAATTAATCCCCCCAGCGGCGGCAAAAGAGAGTATCCGATCGGTGACGGCTGTTTTCGGGTAGGGGATAAGGTGATGGCGGTTAGAAATAATTATGAGAAAGGTATCTTCAATGGTAACCAGGGACGGATAGTGGATATTATTTTAGCCCAAGAAGACGAAGAGGTGGACGAAGATACTATCTTGGTAGATTTTGACGGCCTTTTTGTTCCGTATACGCGCTCGGAACTAGATGAGCTGATGCTGGCCTATGCCGCCACGGTGCATAAAGCCCAAGGCAGTGAGTTTTCTTGTTGTGTTGTGGTGCTAAGTACCCAGCATTGGTATATGCTGCAGCGAAATCTACTGTATACGGCGGTTACCCGGGGAAAAGAGCTGGTCCTTTTGGTGGGAAGTCGCCGGGCTGTGGCTCGCGCCATCGCCAATAATACGGTCCAGGAAAGATATACGGGTCTGGCTGCTCGTTTAGCCGAAGGAACCGAGTAGGAAGAAAATGGGGTCAATGTTTTGGGCCCCATTTATTTTTAATCAATTAGTATGTCACATTAGCTAAAAAGTATGTTATAATGAGCATGCTAGCTAGTCCTGGAACATATAATTAACTTAGTATAAGTAAGGGAGAGGAAACACATGGCGGAAAGAGAGGTAACAATCAGTATTATTAAGGCCGATGTGGGGAGCTTTGTCGGTCACGTTCAAGCACATCCCGATATGTTGCAAGCGGTAAAAGCGCGGCTTCATCAAGCTAAAGAACAAGGCCTGCTAATAGATTTTTATGTGGCTAATGTAGGGGACGATATTGACCTTATTATGACCCATTATCAAGGTAGCAATAATGAAAGCATCCACAAACTAGCCTGGGATGCGTTCATGGATGCCACGGCTGTGGCTCGGGAGCTGAAGCTTTATGCCGCTGGGCAGGATCTTCTCAGCGATTCGTTTTCGGGCAATATGAAAGGCTTGGGTCCCGGTGTGGCAGAGCTGACCTTTGTGGAACGCCCTAGCGAACCGATTGTAATTTTTATGGCTGACAAGACCGACCCTGGCGCTTGGAATCTACCCCTATATAAGATTTTTGCTGATCCTTTTAATACGATCGGTTTAGTTATTGATCCTAAAATGCATGATGGCTTTACGTTTGAAGTACATGACCTTATCGATCATAAAAAGATCCACTTTACCTTACCGCAAGATCTATATGATATGTTAGTATTTATTGGTTCGCCTAGCCGCTATTGCATTAAACATATATATGCTAATCGCAACGGGGAAATGGCGGCTGCCACAAGTACAGATCGTTTAAACATTATGGCTGGGCGCTATATTGGTAAAGATGATCCTGTATGTATTGTCCGCTGCCAAAGCGGTCTACCGGCAGTGGGGGAAGTATTGGAAGCCTTTGCCGAGCCCCATTTGGTGGCCGGCTGGATGCGCGGTTCTCATTATGGCCCCCTTCTTCCGGTGGCGGAAAAAGACAGCCGCCCCACTCGCTTCGATGGTCCAGCGCGGGTGGTGGCGCTGGGGTTCCAGCTTTGCCATGGGCGCCTTATCGGTCCTCAAGATTTCTTTGCTGACGTAGCTTTTGACCGGGCGCGGGAAAAAGCTTTGGAACTGGCAGATTACTTACGGCGATTAGGACCCTTTGAGCCGCACCGGCTTTCCCTGGACCAATTGGAGTATACCACCCTCCCGCTGGTGGCCGAAAAACTAAAAGACCGTTTTGAGGACTTAAAATAGGTTCAACTAAAAGACTGAACAATACCGGTCAAGGATAGATTTCCTGGACCGGTTTTTCTTTTTGTTTAAGCACAATGATTATTGGTAACAATACTAGGTGGAAGTTCTTAGCCCCGGCTGACCAGCTAGCGAGGGCCTGGTCTGCCGGGGACAATAAGGAGGAAACGTTGTGCTCCGAAAAGCCCGTTTGGCGTTGGTATGTGTTTCACTGGCAGTAGCTGTGTTTTTACTATGCCAAATTTATACACCAGCGTTGGCTGTTAGCCCGGCTGGGCGTGACCTTATTCGGCTCCATATTATCGCCCATAGCGATCATCCTTATGATCAAGCCCTTAAGCTAAGGGTACGGGATGCCATTTGTGAGGAGACAGCCTATTTGTTCAGCCATGCGGCCAACGAGAAGGAAGCAGAACATCTTCTCAGTGCACATTTGGACCAAGTGGCAGAAATTGCTGATCGTGTATTGACCCAAGCTAATGCGCCTTACCGTAGCCGAGTAGAAATGGGAATTTATTCTTTTCCTGAGCGAACATATGAAGATATGACTTTGCCAGCTGGACGCTACCGGGCACTTAAAATAGTGCTAGGGGATGGGCAGGGGCGTAACTGGTGGTGTGTACTTTTTCCACCACTATGCTTTGTGAGCGGGAGTTCCGGGCAGCAAGCTACCCCGGTAAACGAGGTGCCACCGGATATGACTGGAGAAACACAGCGAGTGATGGCTGCTGGCCAAGAAAAGTCGTCAGAGCAGACGCTGACTAACGACAAAGTGGAGGTTCGGTTCAAAGTGATCGAGGTGTGGGAAAAGGTGCGACCGCGGGCTAGGGCGCTGCTGTCCTGGAAATAAATATATATGTAAGGGGGCCAGCTGTTGGGCTGGCCTACTTCATTTATGTTGGATTTCGTATCCCAGGTTGTGTTAAAATGGTATAAAACTACCAGGAGGGTCAAACAGTGGCGAAATTTGTTGTGGCACCGGAGTTGTTTGAACTATTTCCGGAAGCTTGTTTTGGGGTAGTGGTGGCCGAAGAGGTAGATAATCAGACCCCCAATGAGGCTGTAGCTGCTTTACTGGAAGCTCAGGCCAGAACACTTAATCAAGAACTCGGTGGCAGCAATGTACGCGAGCATCCCCATGTGGCCGTATGGCGGGAGGCGTTTCGTAAGCTGGGGCTCAATCCTAATAAATTTCCCAGTTCCATTGAGGCCTTAGCCAAGAGGATAGCCAAGAAAGCCGACCTACCGAGTATCAACAAAATAGTGGATTTGGTAAATGTTCTATCGCTAAAGTATTTACTTCCAATGGGGGCACATGATCTCCAGATTTTGCCAGGCGATATTGAGCTCAGACCGGCTCGCCCCGAGGATGTATTTATTCCTTTTGGCAGTACCGAGGCGGAACCAGTGGATGTGGGCGAAATAGTTTATGTTACCGGCAATCAAGTTCGCACGCGCAAATGGGTTTGGCGGCAAGGGGAAATGGCGAAGGTGGTGGCCACAACAAGCCAGCTCTTTTGCCCGATTGACGCCTTTTATGGCGTTACGGATCAAGCAGCTAGAGCAGCTCAAGAAGAGCTTTCGGCCATGCTGAAAGAATATTG
>JAAYWY010000042.1 GCA_012516165.1 Bacillota bacterium | reverse complement strand
GTAGTGCATATGTGCACCGTGGTTCCTATCTCGCTTACGGTAGGTGCTAACCGTATTGTTCCTACCGTAGCCATTCCCCACCCCTTAGGGAACCCGGAACTTCCTAAAGACGAGGAAAAAGCTCTTCGCCGGAGTTTAGTGGAAAAAGCCCTTAAAGCACTGGAGACACCGGTGGATGGCCAGACAGTATTCGATAAGTAACCTTGTAAAACCATAGGCTGGGCTTAGGTAGCCCGGCCTGCTGCCCAAAGTCATAGATATATTTGGGCGCGCCCTGGTGCCCAAATTTAGCGGCACCAGGGCACGTACCACTTGCGGAGGTGACACTATGCACGATCCAGTAATAAAAAGTGCCGCCTATATTTTGGCCCATGTGCCGAACATGGCATTTGAGTATGGCAGTACTCAAAATGTGGAACGCCATAAGGACCCTAACTCACCGTATTTAGCGGAGTTTAAAAAGCATCTTAGGACCTATGATCAAGCTATTGGTTATGCCCCCTTTCAAACTTATATTGGCAACATGCATCCCGATGAGCTGGCGGCTATCCCTCGTCCTTGGTACGAGGGGAGCAAAGTAGAGGCCAAAAGATATGGACGGTACGGGGAAATCATTCCGGAAGACGAATTCTACGCCTGGCTACGGTTAGTAGATACCTTTGAACTTGTTTTATTAGAAGATAAGTTCCTAGAAGAAATCCAGCCGCAGCTAAAGCAGCATCCACTTATGACACCAGCTGATTTGCAAAAGATCGGCAGCGGTCATAGTTTGGAAGATATTCAGAAATTAGTCGACGCTAAAACAGCGGCACCGTTGATGTTAGGAGAGCGTTTAGTAGGCTGCGTGCGCCAGGCCCACGAGGTAGATGCTACGTTGACGGCCCATGTGATTGCCGAAAACACCAGCAGCAAGGCTTCCGGTGTCTTGGCTTTGCGCCATTTACTAAACAACGCTAAAATTGATCCTAAAGAGATTGACTATATCATCGAATGCTCAGAAGAAGCCTGTGGCGATATGAACCAGCGCGGCGGCGGCAACTTTGCTAAGGCTATTGGCGAATTTGGCGGCTGCTTACAGGCCACCGGCTCCGACACCCGTGGTTTTTGCGCGGCACCGGCCCATGCTATGGTGCTGGCTGCCGGTTTAGTGAAATCGGGTATTTTCCGCAATGTAGTGGTGTTAGCTGGTGGTGCCACCGCCAAATTGGGCATGAACGGCAAGGACCACGTGAAAAAAGGCATGCCTATTTTAGAAGATGTCTTGGGCGGTTTTGCTATTTTAATTTCAGAGAACGATGGTGTGAACCCCGTTATCCGAACTGACTCCTTAGGCAAGCACAATATCGGCTCTGGTTCTTCGCCCCAGGCGGTTATGCAGGCCTTGGTGGCTGATCCGTTGGAGCGGTTGGGGCTTAGCATGGAAGATGTGGATAAGTATTCGGTGGAAATGCAGATTCCGGAGATCACTGAACCAGCAGGAGCAGGCGATGTCCCCACTGCC
>JAAYWY010000041.1 GCA_012516165.1 Bacillota bacterium | reverse complement strand
TTCATTGTGGCCATTTCTGTGTCAGTGGGGGGTCTATTGTCAAACCCCATGACCGCAATGCGTAAAGCGCCATGAGCTACTAAGGGTAGTAAGTTAGGGCCAAGAGGCAACTTGGTTAGCTCATCAGCATAATCAGAAAACTTTTCCCAAGTAATACCATCTGGTCCAAGCACAAATCCATGTACTTTAGCATAATTTTCTAAATCTGCTACATGTTCTTTGCTAGTGGGAAATAAACCAATACCACAATTACCAATTACTTCTGAGGTGACTCCTTGCATGAGTTTGCTGTCAGATAAGGGCGTAGAAAAAATAGTTTCGTCAGTATGAGAATGAATATCAATAAATCCAGGAGCAACTACTTGACCAGCAGCATCGATCACTACTTGTGCTGGCTCTTTAATATTCTCGGCCACAGCAGCAATGCGGTCATCATAAACAGCAATGTCTGCTTGATAACTGGGTTTAGCAGTACCGTCTATTATCTGTCCGCCACGAATAAGCACTGAGTACACACAAAACACCCCGCTTTTCCAAGATTTTCCCTATCTGCAGCATGTTAATTGTAGACCAGTCACCCCCTGCTACTTGATTTTGGTGAGGACCTAGGTAGAAAAAACAAGACCTTAAACGCCCCCATGGAGGGCGTTTAAGGTCTTGCTGTCTGCCCGCAGCCCGCAGGCAGAGGGCAAGCCAGGACTCATCGTCTCGTGCTGTTGACTTGCCCGGGCACTAATGCCCTAGCTACTCCCCTTATAAATTATTTTAATATAAATCGACATTATTAGCGATACCTAATTTTCATGATCTAAGGTGTTTATATTCATTATGAGTAGGTAATGTAACTTGGTTGTAGTTAATCTGCGATTTGCTGTTCGCATCATTTTCTCTCTTGTCATTTTTTCTTGTTTATTCCTAGTACAATGTTAGAATTATTTACGGATACATTATTTAGCGAAAAGGAGAGATGCCGCAAATACCGGATGGTTTGTTATATAAGGGGTTGTGGTGTGATTAAGGTAAGGAGGATTATGGTGAAAAGAAGTGAATTGGCCAAAATAATCGACCACACACTGCTCAAGGCAACAGCTACTAGTACTGATATTAAGAAGTTGTGTCAGGAAGCCAAAGACTATGGTTTTGGTGCGGTTTGTGTGCCGCCTTGTTATGTTAAATTAGCCTGTAGTGAGCTCCAGGAAACTCCAGTTAAGGTGGCCACGGTGATTGGCTTTCCCCTGGGGGCAACCACCAGTGAAATTAAAGCGGCTGAGACAGTGCAGGCAGTCAGAAACGGCGCTGCAGAGGTGGATATGGTACTTAATGTGGGAGCGCTTAAAGAAGGCCGGTTTGATTATGTGAGCGCGGATATAGCGGCTGTGATTAAAGCAGCTGCCGGAGCGTTAGTTAAGGTGATCTTAGAAACTTGTTATCTTACCGAGGCCGAAATTATTAAGGCGTGTCAACTGGCAGTAGCTGCTGGAGCCGATTTTGTGAAGACCTCTACTGGCTTTGGTACTGCTGGAGCCAAGGCTAAATATGTACGATTAATGCGGCAGACGGTGGGACCGGACCTTGGGGTTAAGGCTTCCGGCGGGATCCATAGCTATGAAGATGCCATGACCATGGTTGAAGCTGGTGCTAACCGTATCGGTGCCAGCGCTAGCATACAGATTATTTCTGGCGCTATAAAATAGTCGGTGGGAAACAGTTTGACTCGTATCCGGAATAATAACTTGATGTGCCCGCTGAAGAAATGCAGAATGTTCAAGAGCCAGCGGGAGAAATCCAACTAGGAAGGAGGTGCTGGGTGACAGTGCACAAATAAACTGTTGCCCAAAAACAATGCGGGTATTGGATATTATTGCCACGAAACGAGATGGCAAAGAGCTTTCCAAGAGCGAAATTGAGTTCTTAATTAAGGGTTATGTGGGTGGTGATATTCCTGATTATCAAATGGCGGCCTTTCTCATGGCCACCTATATCCGTGGTATGAGCCGCCAAGAGACGGCGGCGTTAACCATGGCTATGGCAAAATCCGGTGATCAGCTGGATTTATCCACTATACCAGGACGCAAGGTAGACAAGCATAGCACTGGTGGAGTAGGCGACAAGACTACATTGGTGGTGGGGCCGTTGGTGGCTGCTGCCGGAGTACCGGTGGCTAAAATGTCCGGACGCGGCTTAGGCCATAGCGGTGGGACTATTGACAAGCTGGAATCCATTCCGGGTTTTCGGGTGGAGCTTACGGAAACAGAGTTTTTCAGCAACTTGCGGCAAATAGGGTTAGTAATTTCGGGCCAAACAGGCAATTTGGCTCCTGCCGACAAAAAAATATATGCTCTGCGCGATGTTACGGCTACTGTAGCCAGCATTCCCCTTATTGCCAGCTCCGTTATGTCTAAAAAGATTGCCGCTGGAGCTGATGCTATTGTACTGGATGTAAAGTGTGGTTCTGGTGCCTTTATGCCAGACTTAAAATCAGCGCAACTGTTGGCTCAGGCTATGGTAGACATTGGAACCAGCGTGGGTCGGCAAACGGTGGCTGTAGTCACCAATATGGATCAACCGCTGGGGATGGCGGTAGGCAATGCCTTGGAAGTAAAAGAAGCCATTTTAACATTACAAAACCAGGGACCCGAAGACCTGACTATACTGGCATTGACTTTAGGTGCTCATATGTTGACCCTAGCGGGCCGAACAAGTTCAACGGAGGAAGGAGAACAGATTCTGCGGGAATTGTTAGCCACGGGTGCTGCCTGGAATAAGTTTAGAGAGCTTGTGATTGCCCAAGGCGGCGATGTAAAAACAGTTGAACAGCTAGAGCTGCTACCCCAGTCTCAGTTTAAGCTGCCGGTTTTGGCACCAAAGGATGGTTATGTGGCCCAGGTGCGAGCCGATAAGATTGGTCGAGCGTCTATGTCCCTAGGGGCGGGCCGGGAGAAGAAAGAAGATGTCATTGATTTGGCGGTAGGGATTATGGTGAATCATAAAGTGGGTGATAAGGTGCGGCAGGGGGATTTGCTGGCTGAGGTCCATGCTAACGATACCGCGCGCGGCCGAGCAGCCGTAACCGAAGTCCTTGAGGCTTATACTATTGTTTCCGAACCGGTGATATCACCGGCCTTGGTTTATCAGGTAATTGAATAATAATAAATGGCGCTGGGAATTTTGACCAGCGCCATTTTTGGTTGTGCTTATTAAAAATGCTTAACAAAAACCATTCAGTTGGGTGGTACCAGCTTTTAAGCAATGTAAGTTGTAAGAGTTAGATTTGACCAGTCAGCTTAAGCATGAATTGAGCGATAGCTGCCGAACCGATAAAGGTACCAAAAAATGTAAAAAGGGAAACTACTACTATCCGCCAGCCCAGCTTCTTAAAGTCATCCAGATCTTTGCCGGAAGCGATACCGGCGTAGGCTAAGATGGGTGTGCAAAGAGCCAAAAACTCAACTTTGCCTGCCTGCTCGGTGAACCAGGCTGAGCCGGGAAAACCAGGAATAGTTAAGATAATGCCAATGAGGGAAATATAAACAATGCTGGGCAGTTTCACCGGTATTATTTTGGCCAAGAGAAGACCTATCGTTACAATACCTAGGAGGACAAGCATGCCAGGAAGTGCTTCTATCGGGTTGATTTTAAAACCCACCAGATTACCGACCAAAGTGATAGCGGCAACGATGATTAGTATGCGCAGATGTTCTCTAATGCTCATTTACTACTCCTCCTCTTTGGGCGCAGCTGGTAAAGTTGGGGTAGGCTCCTGTTTGTGAAATTTGCGGTACAACCATTCAGTGAAAGGAATGGCCACAAACACAGAAGCGTATACGCCGTCGGCAGCTGTCAGTAGGTTGCTGGCGGAGGCAAAGGCCTGAATTTCTTGTGCCATGTGAGGCAAAGCAGCAGTTAGGGCACCTGAGCTGGCCGCCATCATACTGGCGCTGCCCACGCCACAAGCCATGGCTAAAGCGTAGGGATGAAAAATATTCAAACTGGCAAAGAAACCAGCCATCAGACCAAAAAAGATAGCGCCAAATAATGTTCCACAAATGTAGACGCCCATGACCCCTCGTCCTTCGGGGGTATCTAAACCGTACATGTCGGAAATAATTGCAATATTACCCTCACGAGCAATAGAGTGCACAGCACCGATGGCTTCACGACCAAATCCTAGCAGCATAGCAATCGGGAAGGCAAACAAGATGGTACCAAAGTTTCCGATCTCCTGCGCCAAAAGAGCAGGTCCTGCTTTAATGAGAAGTGGGATGGATGGCCCAATGGTGGTGCCGTATTTAGCAATAAGCAGCAATACTGATACACCGATTAAGGGACTGGCGATTTTCATCTCGTCCAGGTTTACGATCTTAAAGCCCTTAGGTCCCAGGGATAACCCGATGACCAAAGCGTAAAGCATGGGCAAAAGCACTGCTTTACCTGGGCCTACCTGAAAACTCTTGGCACCGATGAGTTCCGATACAATTACTAGAACCAAAACTAGACCGTGGATTTTCCATTCCGATACTTTCTTCATGGCAGTGCCTCCTTATGACCGATAAATTCTATGATGATAAATAACGGGTATTTTTAATCACCTAGTTGCCAGCGCGAAAATCAGCCCACATTTTTAGATAGCTGTTGCGGGTGAGCGGTGCTCGGAACTCTTTTTTGATAGTGCGAGCTAAAGAAGCTTCATTATAGAGCAGGTCCACCACCGTCATGGCCATGGCCTGAGCCGGGATGATATAAGCCATTTCGGCATCAGCGACGCAGAAGTCTTTGCCGTGGGCTACCCCACTAAAGCCGCCCACTGAAGGTTGGATAGTGGGTATTAACTGGGATACATCACCCACATCCGATGATCCGGCCAAGTGTGGCGCTGGCAGTACGTTATCAGTACCAATAAGGTGGGCCATATTAGTAGCAAATAGTTGAGACAGTGAACCACAGTCGTTGAGCGGTAAGTAGCCGGGGATTTCCTGGATATGGCATTTAGCGCCAATGGCGTAGGCGCCACCTTCTAGCGCCCGGTTGACCTTTTTATTGGCGTCGAACACGGCTTCCATGGTGCGCCCCCGGACATAGGTTTCCACTATTACTTCAGCGGGAACAATATTGACTAAATCGCCTCCCTTGGTGATTATGGGGTGTACTCGGATAGAATCTTCATCTCGAAAGGTTTCTCGCTGGGCATGAATGCCCATAAGACCTAACATGGCAGCATTGAGGGCATTAATACCTTCGTGTGGGGCGGCTCCGGCATGAGCGGCGCGACCTTCATAAGTGACTATTTTACCCACAAAACCGTTACAAGTTCCGCCCACATAAGCCTTGCGTCCCGGTTCCTGGGCTTGGGCATGGACCATCATGGCGGCATCCAAACCGTCAAATACACCGGCTTTAATAAATTCCTGCTTACCACCAAAGAAATCAATTTTGCCTTCTTCCATTAGCCGCTGCCGGTAGCCTAGCTCCACAAACTCTTCCGCCGGTACGGCTAGGAAATGAACCTCCCCGTCCAACTCTGCTAAGACACCGGAGGTTACCAAACCACAAGCTACGCCATAAAGGGCAGCCAACTGGGCATGATGACCACAAGCGTGAGCTGCACCTGTAAGAGGATCGGCGTGCTGGTGCAAAGGAGAAACAACAGCATCCAGTTCACCCATTACAGCTACGCGAGCGGCTGTCTGGCGGCCAGAGCCAATGGCTCGGATGCCGGTTCCGGCCAGACCCCGTTCTGGCTCCAGTCCCAACTCTTTGAACTTGGCAGCCATAACGTCTGATGTTCGCTGTTCCTTATAGCCAAGCTCGGGATGGGCAAAAATATCCTCCCCCAGGGCGATAACGTCGGCGCTAGCGGCGGTAATTGCTTCCACCACACGTTTCTTGAGTGTTGTAAGCTGTTTGTCTGTCATTTAGCAACCCTTCCTTTGTACGTAAATCATAAACATTAGTCTACCCATAACAGACACATTGTAGTGGAACCGAGATCAGTTTTCAAATTTGACTAGGAGCCCGTAATAAGGATGGAACAAGAAAAAATACAATTAAATTTATCTTACACTTGTAATTAAAACCTTGGATAGCAACTTTCTCAGACAAACTGTTTGAAGTAGTAGGCACCTTTTTCAACGTTTGGCAGGAAGCCAGCCTTAAGATAGCGAAAATTAGATGCGGATGATAATAAAGAATACGAACTGGCTTGCAATAGCAAGACAGGATAACGTCAGAGTGGAGGTTAAGCAGTGTATAAAATTAAGCGTCGTCCTTTATCGGAACTAACAACAAAATTAGCCGCGGCCGCCCAAGGTAAAATTAAGGCCGATACGGTAATTAAAGGCGGCAAGGTGGTAAACGTTTTTACAGCCGAGATCACCACAGCAGATGTGGCTATCTATTCGGGGCGAATTGTGCTGGTGGGACAGGCGGATCATACTATTGGTCCGGACACTAGAATTATTGATGCCAGTGGTTTTTATTTAGTCCCAGGTTTATTGGACGGACATATCCATGTGG
>JAAYWY010000006.1 GCA_012516165.1 Bacillota bacterium | reverse complement strand
TGGGAAACCCTCGGGCAGCAGCTATAAGAGAACAACTTACCACTTTGGCTAAAGCTGGATTGGAATTACATTGTCAGATAGTAGTATGCCCCAATCTTAATGATGGGGCCGAACTCAAGCAGACTGTTGCCGAACTAGCCCAACTCTACCCAGCAGTAGCTTCTGTGGCTGCTGTACCAGTTGGTTTGACTAAATTCCGAGATCACTTGATACCGCTTATACCCTTTAATAAAAAAAGCGCTCTTGACCTACTGAAGTGGGCGCAAGAACAACAACAAGTATTTCGTCAACATCTAGGCTGTACATTTTTTCATATCAGCGATGAATTTTATGTGTTGACCGGACAAGAAGTGCCGCCCGCTGAATACTACGATGGTTTTCCCCAATTGGAAAATGGGGTCGGGTTGATCCGTCAGTTTTTAGATAACTTAACCTTACTGCCACCTTTAATGCCGCGAGAGAAAGAGAGCCGAATTATAATGATAACAGGAAGCGCAGCAGCCAAAACAGTGCAATGTCTAGCTAATTGGTGTAATCAGTTTCCTGGCTTTAATGCACAAGTTAAGGTGGCAACTAATAATTTTTGGGGATCGAGTGTTACCACTGCCGGACTGCTGACGGCCCAAGATGTTCTTTCCTGCCTTCAATCGTGTCTGCCAGCAGATTATATCTTTTTGCCAGCAGCCATGTTTTCCACGGAGGGATTAACTTTAGACGATTGGACGTTAGCACAGATGGAACATGCTGCTGGAACTGCGCTGAGAATTGCCTCTTTACCCGAAGATGTCTGGTATGGGCTTGTAGAAAGGAGCGAGGATCATGACTAAGAAACCGTTAGTGGCTATTGTTGGCCGACCTAATGTAGGCAAATCTACTCTCTTTAATCGTTTGATCGGTATGAGATTGGCTATCGTTGAAGACGAACCAGGTGTCACTCGTGATCGAATACATGCTAGTTGTGATTGGAACGGTCGGGAGTTTACTCTAATTGATACTGGAGGACTTGAGCCAACCCTGCAGGAAGAACTATATGATAGGGTGGAGGAACAAGCCCGTCAGGCAATCTTGGAAGCTGATGTCATTATGTTCTTGCTTGACGGCAAGGAAGGGCTAACACCGGGAGATTACGAAATTGCCGAGTTACTCCGTCGGAGTAACAAGCCGGTGATATTGGTGGTAAACAAGCTGGATAATCTACAACAAGAATCAAAAGCACTTGAATTCTACGCTTTAGGCTTAGGAGATCCTTTTCCAGTTTCAGCTCTAAACGGTATCAACACCGGCGATCTATTAGATGAGATTGTAGCCTTACTGCCACCAGAAGAACATCTACCAGAAAATCCTAACCAAGTACGCATAGCTATCATGGGCCGTCCCAATGTGGGTAAGTCATCACTGGTGAACAGGATCTTGGGCTCAGATCGACTGGTAACCAGTGATATACCTGGAACTACCAGAGATGCAGTAGACGTTGTATTTCCTTTTCAAGGATATGAGTTAGTGTTTATCGATACTGCTGGTATGAGGCGGGTTGCGCGCATTAAAGAAAAGGTAGAATATTATAGCAATTTAAGAGCTCATCGGGCTATAGATCGCTCAGATATTTGTATTTTAATATTAGATGCCACGGAAGGCGTTTCCGAGATGGATCAACGAATAGCCGGTTATGCTCATGAAGCAGGGCGAGGTTTAATCATTGCTGTTAATAAGTGGGATTTAATAAAATTTGATTCCAGTCAGTTTCGTTATTATCAGGAAGAAATAAAGCGGCGATTAGCTTTTTGTGATTATGCGCCCATAGTCTTTATATCGGCATTAACCGGACGTAACGTGGATCGGCTATTACAGTTAATTTTAGAAGTACGAGAATCACAGACCCACGTAATAGCACAAGAAGATTTAAATTTAATACTAAGAGATTTAGTTACAGTAGCACCACTACCACAACTAAAAGGACAAAGTACCAGGCTGATTCGACTAAATCAAATCAACACCTCTCCGCCGCGTTTTCGGCTAACAATTAGTAATCCCCAAGCTATCCACTTTTCCTATCTCCGGCAAATAGAAAACCGTATCCGGAACCTTTATCCCTATATGGGAACTGCCGTTAAAGTTTTTGCTGGGCAACAAAACCGATAGCTTAGCGCTAATCAGCGCTATTTTTTTTGGTCTAGAAGAGGACCAAGCCCATATAAATGTAATGTGTGTTAGAGGACAGCATCTGTTCTAACTTAAAGGACAAGAAAGTAAGATAAGATAAGGGAGGGATAAAGGGTGGAAAAATTTGACCTTTTTCGTGACATAGTAGAACGCACAGGGGGTGACATATATATAGGAACTGTGGGTCCTGTGCGTAGTGGGAAATCCACATTTGTCAAACGGTTTATGGAACTTCTGGTTTTACCTTATATGCCGGAAGGACCTGAACGGGAACGAGCATTAGATGAGTTGCCGGTAAGTGGCACTGGGCGCACTATTACCACCACCGAACCCAAGTTTATTCCGGAAGAAGCCGTGGAAGTTACTCTCAGAGAAAACATTAAATTTAGAGTACGATTAGTAGACTGCGTAGGGTATACAGTTGGTGGAGCTTTGGGTTATCAGGAGGATGAAGGTCCACGTATGGTGCAAACTCCATGGTTTGAAGAAGAAATACCTTTTGAACAAGCAGCAGAAGTGGGTACTCGCAAGGTCATTACTGAACATGCCACCATTGGTTTAGTAATAACCAGTGATGGTTCTATTGTAGATATTCCTCGCAGTAACTATGAAGAGGCGGAAGAACGAGTAATTGCCGAGCTTAAGGAAATTGGCAAACCATTTGTAGTAGTATTAAATTCTGCTCATCCCTCGTCAGCCGAAACACAGGACTTAGCTACTGAACTAACCAAAAAGTATCAAGTACCAGTCCTACCGGTCAATGTAATGAAAATGAACTTAACAGACATTTACGAATTACTACAAGAAATTCTTTATGAGTTTCCAGTACAAGAAGTCAACGTACATCTGCCAGGTTGGTTGTTAGAATTAGATCATGTGCACCCGCTACGTTCTAAATTCGAAGACTGTGTCCGCAGTACGGTAGATCTTATCCATAAGGTTAGAGATATTGACCATGCTGTAGCCTCTTTTCAAGAGCAAGAATTTGTGGAGCAGGCTATACTCCTAAACCTAGATCTGGGGCAAGGAGTGACTACACTTCAACTCACAATACCTCAATCTCTTTTCTTCCAAGTATTAGAGGAAATCTGTAACCGGCCAATAAAGGACGATAAAGACCTCCTTAAAATTCTTAAAGAATATACAGCTGCCAAGATCGAATACGATAAAGTTGCTGATGCTCTCTACGATGTAGAACGAATAGGCTATGGTATCGTGCCCCCGCGGTTGGAAGAAATGGTGTTGGAGGAACCGGAAGTGATGAAAAGTGGGGCCAGATTTGGTATTAAACTACGAGCTAGTGCTCCCTCTATCCATATGATTAGAACCGATATTCGTGCCGAGGTAGCACCGATAATTGGGAGCGAAAAACAGTCGGAAGAACTAGCCCAGTTCTTGTTAGATGAATTTGAAGATAATCCGCAAAAACTATGGGAAACAAATTTATTCGGAAAGTCACTTCATGAGTTAGTTAAAGAAAGTATTCAGAACAAACTATATCATATGCCAGAAGATGCTCAACAAAAGTTAAAAGAAACCTTGGAACGAATCGTCAACGAAGGAAGTGGTGGGCTTATTTGCATTATCCTTTAGCTTTTAGGTCGGTCGACAGACCGGCTTTTTTCTTGAAAAGAAACAAAAAAAGCCCTTTTCTTGGGCATAAAAATGGAGGTGCGGGCCGGATTTGAACCGGCGAATAGTGGTTTTGCAGACCACGGCGTTAGCCTCTTCGCCACCGCACCTCAGTG